>CAYWUK010000071.1:0-8097 GCA_964461475.1 uncultured Dehalococcoidaceae bacterium | reverse complement strand
TTTAACCAATTGTCATTGCGAGGAGCGCAGCGACGAAGCAATCACTATTTATCGCATTACGGGATTGCCTCGCTTCGCTCGCAATGACACCAAGCAATAAAAAACCAAATGCAAATAAGACCCCACACAATGGTTGTTTTTAGCTTTATTCTTGGTTATACTAAGATGATTGCTGATTTCACTTTAATAATAGCCAAGAGGCTTATTCAGGTAATGGAGAAGGAAGCTTATGAAGAGAATTCTGGTAACCGGGGCCTGCGGGCAGGTTGGTTCTGAACTCACGATGGCATTGCGAGATAAATACGGGAATGACAACGTAGTAGCCTCTGAGCATATCACGCCCCTGAACGAACAGATAGTATGTTCAGGGCCGTTCCACTCGCTTGATTGCACCGATATTAAATCGCTGGAAAAAGTAGTCACGAAATACGATATAGGCACCATATACCATTTAGCCATCGTGCTTTCGGCATCAGCTGAGGCGAACCCGCAGCTTGCCTGGAACGTTAATATCAACGGCCTTTACAACGTCCTGGAGATTTCTCGCGAGCATAAATGCCGCGTCTTCAATCCCAGCACCATCGGCGTCTTCGGGCCAACCACGCCCCTGGATAACACGCCGCAGGTCACCATTCAGCGCCCCAACACGATTTATGGAGTTACCAAACTCACCGGCGAGCTGCTCTGCGATTATTACTATAAAAGGTTCGGCATAGATGCTCGCGGCGTCCGCTGGCCCGGTGTTATCTCATATATCACCCCGCCCGGAGGTGGGACCACCGATTATGCCGTGGAGATGTATTACGAAGCTGTAACACACAGGAAATATGCCGCCTGCTTTATTAAAGAGGGCACATACATGGACCTGATATATATGCACGACGCGATAAAAGCGGCAATGCAGATTATGGAGGCAGACCCGAGCAAGTTAAGATACCGCAACGCCTACAATGTCGCCGCCATAAGCTGCGCCCCGGAGAACATAGCCGGCGAAATCAAGAAGATTATCCCCGATTTTACCGTAGAATATAAAATCGACCCTATCCGCCAGGCTATCGCGGAGTCCTGGCCAAACAAAATGGACGACAGCGCAGCGCGCGAAGACTGGGGATGGCAGCCGGAACACGACCTCGCCTCAATGACCAAGGATATGCTGCTAAAACTCTCCGAAAAACTGAAGGTTGCGCTGTAACGCAGTATTTAACCGCATTCTCACTTGGTATTCGAATCAGGATATAAAATCTGGGGATGGAACATTAAGTACAGCAGAGAGCCGAAGCAGGTAATCGCCAGTATCACCACCGCCCACGGCCATTTGTGGCCACCAACCACCTTCCGCCTGGATGCTAAGTCCGTCAGAAATATCCCGGCCAATATCCAATGGATTATGCCAAACAGGACAATCCTTACAATCCACTCCGGGTCCATAACCCGACTTCCATAACAAACTTCTTTGCCTATATAGTATCATAATTTACTATATTAATCAGATATTAGTCCAGGAAACTGGATGAAACAGATAAGCCCTCCTCAGCCTTTGCGCTTTTGTGTTATATCTCTGAACGTGGCGAGCTGGCAGGTCGTGCCGTCGCTATCAACATAGGGTGAGGCAAGCACCTCATAGGTACGACCGTCCGGCAGGCTGTACTCCCAGCGCTCAACAACCCCGCCTATGACGCTGGACAACCTGCATGCCTGGCAGGGGCGGTCAGACTGATGCAGATAGCGATAACAATCTGTGCCGATGCCTTCGCCGAAATCCCTTGCCATAGTCGGATTTATAAAACGTACCCTGTAGTCGGGCCCGGTAATGAGGACGCCATCGCCCATCTTTTCCAGAATCCGCAGTATCCTATCCCTCTCACTTCTAATTAAGGTTTCAAGTCGATGCGAACGCGCCGACTCGTTGCGGATAGCGCCGACCAGAGAGCCGATGACGCCGGCGATTACGGTAAAAAGCCCCATCCTGAGCAATGGGTCGGGGAAGGGCGATATGAAAAAGGCTCGCGGCAAGAAGATGATGAAGGAAACCAGCGTGATAATTATCGCCCCTCTAACCCTGCCGTAATAGCCGGCGTATATTATCGGCACGAGGAACAGCAGGCGGTGCACATCATGTATGCCGTAGAAGAATTCTATGCGCAAAGCCGCCCATGTCGCCCAGTTAGCCAGCTCTCCGAAATAGTAAAACAGGGTGCATAAAGCCAGGAGCAGAGGCAGAATAAATGACCTGCCGCGGCTGTGCACCTCATTGATAGACGAGGTTTCTTTCCCAGCTAAAGCGTCCGCATTCATCTTGCCACCCCTCCACGGTTCCAGCCTAACCTGTCTCCAGGGGCTCTATCGCCGCGCCTACATCCCCTTGGCGAGCGGCTTACTCTACCTCTTCTCCTTTATCCACGTCGTGCTGGATTATAGGCAGGAAGCGGTAAGCCAGCCAGATGACAAGCATGGCATCGGCAACGAGGCCGGCCGATATAGCAACCTCCATCCAACTCGGGAAGTAAACGTAACCTGTCCGCATGCCCAGAGCAAACATGCTCACGTTAAAGCGGTTGAATATCAGGCCGACAACGACCAGCACCGCAGTCCAGAATATGGCTTTTCTATTCTGCCTCACCCCGGGCAACGAGAAGAGAACGATTGGCATAATCGCCCCGATGATAATCTCCCCCCACCAGAGAAGATTATACGGATAGGCGGTGAAGATAAGCCCAATCTCTCCGGCCACCATCAGGTCCATCAACTTCAACAACAGGTACAGGCCAAGGATGAAAGGAACGGCCCTGGCCAGGCCGCCCAGCACATCAAGGTCTAGCCTGTGGCCAAAGACCCTGGTGCTTATCGTGGACTCAAAGATTACCATGGCCGGCCCCACTGCTATGGCCGTGGTGAGGAAGAGGATGGGCAGGATTGGCGTATACCACAGGGCATGCAGCGTATGCGGCATCATCAGCAGCATAGACCCCAATGAAGATTGGTGCAGCGTTGAGAGGACAACTCCCGCGATCACCAGGGGAATCTGCACCGCCCGGATAATGCACAGAGGAATTCGCCAGTTCAACCGCTCAAAGACAACGGGGCTGAACTCCAGGGCCAGCACCGTGGTATATGTCATAACACACACGGCAACCTCAAACAGGGGAGAATGAATGTTCCAGTACAGGATGGCGTGCCAGATGTACCAGGGCTGTCCCAGGTCCACTAAAAGGGCGAGGATAACCAGCGTATAACCCAGAAATGCGGTGAGTATTGCCGGCCTTACTACCGGATGGTATTTCTCCAGGCGAAAGATGTATACCGCCCCGGCCAGGGTGAAGCCGCCTGCTGCCAGCGCAACGCCACAATAAAGGTCAAAACTTATCCAGAACCCCCAGGGGCGCCCATCGCTCAGGTTGCTAACGGCCCCGATGCCATATATGAAGCGAATAATAATGGGTATCAGGCCTAGAAGGACTATAGCCGTCAGGATGAGAGTGCCGACAGGGAATGAACGTCTTTTCTGCATCATTTTTTAACCATGCCTCTCTTCTCTACTTCGCCCGATTCCTGGCTTATCTTTTGTCCGCGCTTAACAAGCCAGTAGATGCCGGCCATTGCCGCGGCAACGCCCACCAGCACCGGTGGGACGGCACCCATGGCGCGCTCCACGTTGACGGTAACCGGTTCAGGTCCGAGCGCGGGAAACCCAAGTTTCTCAAAAGCGACCGGCGAAATATACATCCAGGAAGTGCCTCCCACCTCTTTCTCCCCGTAGATATGGTCAACATATTTGCCCGGACTGGCAGCGATACGTCCCCTGGCCTCACTGATTAGCTCATCACGCTCACCGAGCTTGAGGGCATCAGTAGGGCAGGTCTTGACACAGGCAGGCTCAAGGCCTGCATCCTGCCGGTCTATGCAAAAGGTGCACTTGCGAATCCAGGGCAGAGGCTTTTCCCACTCAAAGGTTGGTATGCCGAAGGGACAGGCTACCATGCAATAGCGGCAGCCGAAGCATCTGTTATCGTCATATACCACCGGGCCGTCCGCCGTCTTTTGCAGGGCACCTACCGGGCAGGCTGCGACACAGGCCGGATGTTCGCAGTGCATGCATTGCAGCTTGCTGAAAACCCATTGCAGCTTGCCGCCATCTTCCACCTCGGTAAAGCGCATCTTCGTCCAGGCGTGCGCGGACAGCTGCGGAGGGTTCTCGTAGCTGCCGGAATTAACCGAATTTACTCCATTCTCCTCGGCAGGTATAAACTCGTCATTCCCGTTCCACTGTTTACAAGCCACCTGGCATCCCCTGCATCCTATGCATCTGGTAAGGTCACACAATACCGCTTTAGTCATCCTTTACTCTCCTCATAATCGGGGCGTATTGCTTCTCCTTTAATTGGATGAATCACTTGCCATCGGAGTTTGTCACTTTAACAAAACTCCGCTCCAGCGATTCCGCTTGCTTACGAACAGCCCGTCTCTGCCTCGCTTCCTTAACAGCAGCGTAGATGCCGCCTATATTCAGGTACCAGACAAAGGCCACCGGAATAAGCAATACTGGCACCATCAGCGCCACAGCTACCACAATTTGCCATTCCATAGTTTCTCATATCCCCTTTCTATATCTACGTTGCCGTTACTTAGCATCAACTTCCGCCCTTGCTCTCTTCTCGCGGGCAGCCCGCCGCTCCCTCGCCTGTTTGAACGCGGCATAAAGGCCGCCGACATTCAGATACCAGATAAAAGCTGCCGGAAAGAGGATAACTGGTATTGCCACTACCAGCGCTACAATAAACTGCCACTCCATTGTTCTCACCTCCCTTTAGGTTGACTTCACTTTCTTTAACCCGTTCTCAGCTTACTATCCGCGTGGTAAAACGTGCTTCCGCCATGATACCTATTTGGGACCGACGGGACTAGGTATTAATGCTTATCGCCCCGGCGCAGGTATACCTAGCTTCCACACGATTGAAAGACTTTGCTAAAAAGGGGAAATCAAGAAGGTATTTACTGAGGGTTAATAATGTGGACTAGATACAGGCTGGTTCATGATGAAGTCGAGGCACCATCATAGATTATGTCGATTTATATCTTAAAGCGCGCCTATTGAAGAGGCGCTCAGTTTGCCCTTCACAAATTCGCCAGCGCCAGATTCGCCGACGAACTCGTCGTTCTCGGCTATAACCTTTCCTCGCAGGATGGTCATTACGGGCCAGCCGGTCGCTTCCCTGCCTTCAAAAGCGCTGAGGTCAGTCCCCATGTGCAAATCGGCCGCATTCAGCGAATGTTTCTTATCCGGGTCGATTATGACCAAGTCGGCATCGGAGCCGGGGGCGATTACGCCCTTGCGCGGGTACAGGCCGAAAATCCTGGCGGCATTGGTGCTTACCACTTCAGCGAACCTGGACAGGCTCAGCCCACGCTTGAGGACTCCCTCGGAAAACACGACAGGCACGCGCACCTCGTTCCCGGCAATGCCGTTGGGGATATCGGCAAAGGTATCACAATGCTCCTCTTTTTGTTTCTTGTCGTAGGCAACATGGTCAGAGCCGACGGTCTGCACCCTGCCATCCTTAATCCCCACCCACAAGGCCTCCACATCCTCCTGCTTCCTCAGCGGCGGGCTACAGACATAATAAATTCCCCGGGGGAACTTGGGCTCAAACAAATCATCGGTGAGTGTTAGATAGTGAGTGCAGGTCTCGCAGAATACCGGCAGCCCTTTCTGCCGGTAACTGGCGATGATATCCGGCCCCTTTCTCGTTGATACGTGGACGATATACGTCCAGGCCCCGGTGGCCTCCGCCAGCACCATGCACTTTTGTATCTCCATGTCCTCCACCAGGTTGGGCTTGGCCACAGCATGGTATATGGGGTCGGTCTTTCCCTCCCTGACCAGCTTCGCCTGGCTCTCTTCGCCGATGAAGCAGTTTTCGGGGTGGATGGTCAGCATCGCCCCCAGTTCCCTGGCGCGCTTCAAGATTGAATACAACTGCCAGTCGTTAACATAGCGCCCCGACTCCCGGTAAATCAGGGACACCTTGAAGCTGGTTATGCCGCATTCCGCAACTTCCTTCATGCCGTCCAGTATCGCATCCAGGTCGGACGGCCCGGTGACAAGGGGATACCCCTTGGTGGTATAGTCAATCGCCGATAGCTTGCCGGCGCGGGAGAACTGCGCCTTGACCGCGTCCAGCATGGACTGCCCTTTCTTCTGGAGGGCGAAGTCTATGGTGGTGGTGGTGCCACCGATGGCGGCGGCGGCGCTGGCGATATTCCAGGTCTCCCGGGGTATTACCGCCGTCCGGCCGTGCTCAAAATGGCTGTGCGGGTCTATACCGCCGGGAATCACTATCTTGCCGCCGGCATCAACCACCCTCCCAGCTTTGGGGAAGTCGCGCCTGGAGCCGAGCGCCATAATCCTGCCGTCATTTACGGCTATATCCGCTTGCTCCACGCCGGCAGCGCTCACCACCGTGCCGTTGGCAACGATTAAATCAATTTCCATCCTTTTTCGCTCTCAATCCAGCCCGAAGCCTATCTGGTGATGTGAGTCCCTGTCTCGCCCCCCAGCGCCTTCAAGGCAGTCTCAGGCAGAGTGATGATGACCTTGCCATCCCTCGCCTCCAGGAAATCAACGGCGGCCCTTATCTTGGGCTCCATGCTGCCCTTGCCGAACTGTCCTGCCGCCAGCAGTTCCCTGGCCTCAGACAGGTTGAGATTATCTAATGCTTTCTGCGAAGGAAGGCCGAAGTCGCGGAAGGCCTTTTCCACCGCAGTGAGTATGAGAAAAACGTCGGCCTCAATCTCAATGGCGAGGCAGCTTGAGGCGAGGTCTTTGTCAATCACCGCCTCCACGCCCTGCAAGGACCTGTCGTTTTTTCTTATCACAGGGATGCCGCCGCCGCCGCCGGCAATGACAATCTCGCCGGCGTCCAGCATGCTTTTGATGATTCTCGCCTGCTGTATATGCGTCGGCTGCGGCGACGGCACCACGCGCCTGTACCCGCGAGCGCTGTCTTCAATCATCGCCCAGCCCTTTTCCCGGCGCAATATCTCCGCCTGCTGCATCCCATAGAAGGGGCCGATGGGCTTGGTGGGATTATTAAAAGCAGGGTCGTCCTCGCCTACTATCACCTCGGTGATAACGGTGGTGATGTTATGTACCAGCCCGGCGCTGCGCAGATGGTTCGCCAGCGTATTTTGCAGCATGTAACCCATGAAGCCCTCGGTGGCGGCGCCGCATACGTCCAGCGGCATGGCAGGCACCACATCCTTGGCAGCCTCCACCGCCAGCAGCAGATTGCCCACCTGAGGCCCGTTGCCATGTGTGATGACTATGCGGTTTCCCGCGGCGAACAGCTCAAGCAGTTGTTCGCAGGTCCGCTCAATATTCAGGTACTGCTCCCCAGGAGTCCCTTTCTCAGTAGCCCTGAGGATGGAGTTGCCGCCTAAGGCAATAACGAAGGTTTTAGCCTTTTTCACCTGAGTTGCTCACTATTAAGCTATCCCTAGAAGCACTTCTATATATTCTTGAGCGCAGCGAGGTCTTCAAGCATGAGCAGGCAGAGAAAGGCCTTGCGCGCATAGAGGAGGTTCTCGGCCTGGTCGTACACCACCGAGTTCGGGCCGTCGGCTATGCTGTCATCCACCTCGTTTCCCCTGTCAAAAGGCATGACATGCATGAAACGGGCATTGTTGGTCAGGCGCAACAAAGGCTCGCTGAACTTCCAGTCTTTATGCTGCGCCGCCAGGCGCTGCTCCTCCTCCCTGGTCTGCACATAGTAGCGGGGGGAGCGCCAGTTCCGCGGGAAGACGACATCGGCGCCCTCCAGTGCGCTTTTATAGTCGTGCGATATTTCCAACTTTCCTCCCGCCGCATCACATTCCTTCTTAATACGAGCCATCGTCCCTGCATCCAGGTCGTAGCCCTGCGGGCAAGCAAAGCTGACGTTCATGCCGTACGTGGCCGCAATCAGGCCATCGGTCAGGGGCGTGGCCCAGTGCCGCAGGTACGGCGAGTACGCCCACATTACGGCGAGCTTCTTGCCCCGCAGGTCGCCCAGGTTCTCTTGCATCACCATAACGTCGCCCATCGCCTGAGTGGGATGGTGA
>CAYWUK010000070.1:0-8107 GCA_964461475.1 uncultured Dehalococcoidaceae bacterium | reverse complement strand
GGCGCAAGTCCGCCAGAGAAGCCCTGCGGCGTATCTCTCCAACGTCGTCGCCGGCCCCATAGAGCTTATCGGGCGCGCCGAACCTGAGATATACGCTGTCAACATACTTAATCAGGACTTCGGTATTATCTTCGCCAAGATAGTCCCCCATCTGTCCACCCACCTGGGACGACAGCACCAGCTTGCCATCGCTAAAAGCGCCCGCCCCACCCAAGCCACAAACCAGGGCGCAGGGCGAACAGGAGATGCATGAGCTGCCTGCATCTCGCACCGGGCATTGCCGCATATCAATGTCCTGCCCCTTCTCAACCAGCAAAACGCTCAACGCTGTGGCCTGGGACAGTTCCAAAGCGGCAAATATGCCCGCCGGGCCACCCCCAACAACTATTACATCATATTTTCCGGTCATCTCACGCGATATCTCCACCCAATAATCCGAACGAACGGGTAGCTCAGAATTTCAGCCGTCTAATTCTATACCGGGCGACCCTGACCGTCAAGGAACTAAACCTGACGGCAATCCCCTTCATTCCCAGGGCGCCAGACTTTAATAAAAATTTAACGGCATTTTAAGGCTATTTTAACCATGAACCATTTAATATTAAGGCACATAAAACACAGATATGGACAAAATGGCAAAGAAAGTCCATTCTGTTCGGTTGACTTTTGCCAATTGGCGAATTATAATGTGAGCATGATGGCAGACAATAACAGCAATAACCTAGGCAAAATACTCAAGCAGCAAAGAATGTCCATCCCGATGACCTTGCAGGAGATAGCCAAGGCATCCAAGGTATCCTCTTCGCACCTGGGGCGGATAGAGCGGGGGGAGCGCTTCCCTTCAGCCAGGGTTCTGCGAAAAATCGCCAAGCCCCTGGGATTTGACGAAGACGAGCTGTTCACCCTCGCCGGCTTCCTGTCTCCGCAGACTCCAGGCGTGGCTGAAGAAAGGCATTCCACTTACACCGCCAGGCAACTGGACCCATACGTAGCCAAGATGCTGGCCGAAGAGCCGGTCGAAGTCCAGCGCGCCGTCATTGGCATACTCAGCATGCTGAAGAGCGTCGCCAGAGGGATGACGAAGAAGGGTGACTGATAAGAGCCTCACCCACAAAACAAGGACGTGTTTTATGGAAATTAGGGGCATCTTCAGATAGCGAAAGAGGCAATGGAAGAAACAATGCCGCAAAACAACGGGCAAGACGAAGAGTGGCTGAGGTTCATCGATACCCTCAGCCATGAGCTTAAAACGCCCCTTACAACCATCATCGCAGCTGCCGGTTTATTAGCTGAAGAGCTCGAGGACAAGGGAGAGGAGTCTTACCAGAGGCTGACCCAGAACATCATCCACAACTCCGATATATTGCAGGCCAGGCTGGCCGAGCTCCTGGAAATAGTCAAGGCCGGGGGCGGCAGGCTCCGCCTGAAGCCGGAGCCACTGGACATTAAATCATTGCTCCAGGGCATAGAATGGCAGATTGGCCCGCTGGTTAAAAGCAAGGGACAGAAGCTCTCCCTGGACCTGCCCACCTCCCTGCCCCTTGTGCGTGGAGACGGCCCAAAACTGGAGCAGACCATACTTAATCTGATGACCAATGCCACCAAATTCACCCAGCAGGGAGGCGAGATTATTCTAAGGGCCTTTAGACGGGACGCAGAGGTGGTGGTAGCGGTGCAGGATAACGGCATCGGCATATCTAAAGAGGAACAGGCCAGGCTGTTCAAACCATATAGTCGCATCAATGCGGACAGGCAAACTCACCCGGGGCTGGGGCTGGGGCTTGCCCTGGCCAAGCAGGTGGTTGAGCTCCACGGGGGCAGAATATGGGTGGAGAGCGAACCAGGCAAGGGAAGCACCTTTTCTTTCTCCCTGCCGACAGAAGCGAGAAAGTGAACCGCTGATTTAGAGGAGCAGTGATGAAGGTCTTGGTTATTGAAGATGACCCAGGCATCATAGAGGTAGTCTCCCTGTGCTTCCAGCTTCGCTGGAGCGGCACCAGCCTGGTTTCGGCAGCCACAGGCTCCAAAGGAGTGGAGCTAGTGGAAAGCGAAAACCCTGACGTTGTCATCCTGGACATCGGCCTGCCCGATATGGAAGGCTACCAGGTATTGAGGGAGATAAGGCAGTTCTCCGATGTCCCGGTTATCATGCTAACCGTGAGAAGCGAAGATACCCATATCGCCAGAGGCCTTGAACTCGGGGCCGACGACTATATAACCAAGCCCTTCAGCCATATTGAGCTAATCGCCCGGGTCCAGGCTGTATTGCGCCGCGCTCATGGCATAGCCGTCAGCGAAGAGGAGCGCCCCTTCACCAGCGGCAAACTGACAGTTGACTTCGGCAGCAACGAAGTGTTTCTGGATAAAAAGCCGGTGAAGCTGACCTCCACGGAGAGAAAGCTGCTCCACTATCTCATCAGGAACGAAGGGCGCATACTCTCCCACGAAAGCCTGCTTTCAAAGATATGGGGGGATAATTATATCGATGCCAGAGACCTCCTCCGCGTGCATATCCAACACCTCAGACAGAAGCTTGGCGATAATACCGAGTCGCCCACCATCATCGTCACCGAACATGGCATGGGCTACAAGTTCGTCCGCCCCGCCAGCGCCTAGCAACTTCACCTCGCCAGCCTCTATACCTTACCAGCAGATGCAATTGCCCTCGCCAACACTTAGCCGCCATCTTCGCCAGTTTCGGCTCAATTTCGCCTTCCAACCGACCAGATGAAGCAAGATACAGGCACATTTCGCTTCTTTATCAAACCTTTATCAATTCTTTATGGAATTTTTATGATTATTAATGCCCGCTTTTATCTTTCTGTGTTACATTTGAATTAGTATTAAAGTACTACTCACAACATTATTGGGGAAGCATGAGAACAGAAAAGATAAAAGTTTTTCTATCCGACCCGCAGGTTCTCTTCCGGGAGGGCATCCACTTCACCCTCTCCGGCGAGGAGGACTTTGAGGTCACCGGAGAGGCCACCAATAATGAAGACGCCTTTGCCGCCATTGAAGACAACCCCCCGACCATAGCCATCCTGAACATGAAAAGCGGCAAGCTGGATGGGCCCGCGGTAACCCATCGCATTAAGCGTAACTTCCCATCCGTATCCGTAATACTGGTTATGGACTCTGAAGATGAAGAGATGCTCTTCTCAGCGATAAAGTGCGGGGCGAGCGCCTTTCTCACCAAAAATACCGACCCCGATTATCTCCTTGACCTCATCAGGATAATAGCCCAGGGAAGCCAGCCTATAATTGAATCCCTGCTCATACCCAAGATAGCCACAAGGGTAAGGGAAGAGTTTGAAGCGGTGGCCGTCTTGAGCGAGCAATTGAATAATCTGCTGGCCCGCATTTCCGCCAAGGAGAACCAGGTGCTGGACTGCATCGCTGAGGGAAACGGCATTGACCAAATAGCCACCAAATTAAGCATCAACGAAGACACCGTGAGACGCCATATGCGGTCAATAGTGAGCAAACTGGTGGCCAACGACCAGGCCCGGGCCTTGATGGAGGCGGCACAACGGAGCATGCCTTCACTGGTCTTCCATGACGGGGGAGGTAAGCTAGGCGCAGAATATGTGACCAAAGAAGAATTCTACGAGTTCAAAGAACATTTAATGGAACGACTCAAATCCTTTATTGGTGAATTATCTTAGCGTAGTGCCAGCAAGCACTGAAGGAGGTGGTGATTAACGAAAAATAAAGTAATAATGAAGGCTGGTTCTCCACTGGCCGGGCAGCAGTGAGACCCGCCTATTGAAAGACAGAAACACTACCCAGAGGAAATAAAAGGAGGGAAAATGGTTGAAATTAGATACGGGGAACAATTTGAAACAGCCGACTTAGCCGGCAAATCTGTGAGCGAGGCCCGTAACCTGTTCAAGGCTGAACTTGGCATCCCGGGCAAAGCCAAGGCCAAGCTGAACGGCAAAAACATAAAGGAGGGCCTGGAAAGCGATACCTGTCTTTGCGATGATGACAAGTTATCCTTCGCCGTGAGCAGGGGCAAGGGTGCCTTCCTGGTAGGGGCGCTGCTCCTGGCGCTGGCCATCACCAGCGGCGTTTTCGCCTATGGTTATATCACCGCCACCACCACGCTTCAAGCAGGGACAATCACCAACGACTTCGCTTCCGTCTCGCAGAACGGCACCAGCACTCCAACGTGGAGCCCTTACGGGTTCTACAAGGGCACAATCAGCGCCGGCTCCCTGTTCAACGTGGACACTCAGACATCCGGCTATCCGGGCAACCTGGTGGTAACGGTTTCCATCGCCAACGCCGATGAGTTGGTCGAGGTCTATCGCGTGCTGGCACTCACCCTTGAGGTTACTGCCGACAACGGCTCCGTGGTGGACATCAACGGCAGCGGCAACGTGACCGCCGATGACATCGCCCTGCTCACCCTGAACAACGGCTCAGTCAGCCTGTTCATCAACCAGGTCGCGGCGGATGTCTATAATGTCAACATCAAGTCCGGCTTCTACATCACCAACGTGTTCGGCCTGGGCTTCACCAGCGGCTACGAAGACCCGCTCCTGTATGCTGAAGTCGCTCAGAGGTAATATACGAAACTAACATAAGGCTGTAGGGTGGCAGGGTAAAAAAACCGAGACACCCCGCCACCCTACAGTGGTTAAAGAGAATTAATGCTGATATCGCAAACTACAAAAGGGAAGAGATGAACAAGAAACTGGTACTAAGTGGCATAATCCTGCTGACCCTGGTGATAACCGTCGGGGCATATGCCTACACCTACTCTCAGGTGGGCACGACGACGCTGGCAGCCAACCCCTACAGCGAAGACTTCGTTGTAAGCGAACCATCTCCCAGCGAGGAGCAGCCAGCCTGGGACGACATCCTTCCCCAGATTGGACCCAGCATCGAGCTGCTGGTGCCGGACGCCGCCGGCGACAAAACCAACATCACAGGCCAATGGCCCCTCACCGGTGAGCACTGGGACAAAGTGCAGGATATACCCGCCGATGACTGGGACACCTACGTATACGGCACCGGCACAGGAAGCGAAACTGACGAATACGATCTGACCGACCATTCCGAAGGCGAAGGACCGATAAATAGCGTCACCGTTTACTTCCGCTTCGCCGGCTACGAAGACGGCGGCACCCAGTATACTGTTAGGGCCAGGGCTGTCCTAAGAGTAAACGCAACCGATTATCCGGGGTCGCATGCCAGCCAAACCGGGCAGACATTCACCACAAGCTCATACACCTGGGCGGCTAACCCCGCCACCAACCAGGCCTGGACATGGGACGATATAGACGCCCTCCAGGCGGGAGTTACTCTCTGGGCAGATGACAGCAACGCGTCGGCATTCTGCACCCAGGTCTACGTCGCGGTTGATTATACGCCGCCGCCAGTGGTGCAAGGCGATGTGCCCGAGGGCAACCTCTTCACCATAACGCCAGCTCCCGAGTATACCGGGGACATGCTGGTCAAGGTTTACCTGACCAATACCGGCTTATTAAGCCCGGCATACAAATACCTTAATATAAAGCTATATATGGAAAATTCGCTGGAGGCGGAGAAAACTCCAGATTACCAGCTTCTAACCATGGAAAACGGGGTGGCCATATTCAATATAGAAGGAGGCAGCGCCGTTAGCTATAACGTTGAAGTCGGCGGCGGCAGCTGGGGACTGACCTCCGGCTACCCTGAAGAATGGGGAGACGAAGAGGACTGGACAATAACACCAGAATTTTACTGTGAGGTCAGCCAGAGAGGTTTTTAACGATGCAAGGGAGGCAAACTACCTCACATCAGCATATAACATGAAACAGGCAGAGCTATGAAACGGGCAATTGGACTGATACTGATAGCAATGGCAATCGTGATAGGGTTCCTCACGGTAAGAGGGACGATGCCATTTATACCCATATTTGGCTCCAGTATGAAACCGGTGCTCCAGCCGGGCAGCCTGCTTTTGATTAAACCGGTTGATACCAAGGAAATAAAGGTGGGCGACATCATAGTCTACAACGTGCCGTCAGCAATTCAGGAATATTACAACTACCCGCCGGTGGTAGCCCACAGGGTGATAAAAATCAATGAACAGATAGGCTCTTTCCGCACCAAGGGCGATAACACCGGCGAAGACCCCTTCGCCATTATGCCAGGAGATGTCAGGGGCGTGGTAGGCAACCAGATTGAATATCTGGGCTTCCCCCTGCTATTCCTGCAGAGCAAGCAGGGAATGATATTCATCATCGTTTCGCTGGCGCTGCTTGTCTTCTTCCTGTATGGTCCGGAACTCGGCCAGGGTGGAAGATGGTTGCAGCGAGGAGCCTTTTCCCCCGTGATACAGGCAAGCCACCGCACCAACCGCGTGCTGGCACAAAAGATAGAGACCACCGAGCAAAGAATGGACGCCACGCAGCAAGCGCTGGAGAAGTTCTCCGCCGCTATTGAGCTTTACGCCCAGCACCTGGCCAGCCATACCAGCGCCATTCAGGGCCTCAGCGAAGCCTCACACGAGCTTAAGCGGAGCGCCGCCGAGCAGAACCGCGTCCTGATGAACCTGGCACAAAACATGGAATTCAAAGGACAGGGCATGGCAAGGAAGGAAGAGACAAACCCACAGATTGACAGGCTGACCAGCGCCTTTAGAATGGCACCGGCCAGAACCGAAAAGCCTCCTGAGATAGAGAAGAAGCCTGCTGAATTAAAGCACAAACCAGCAATGGTGGGTGGAGAACAGGTTCCCCCAGGCTGTGCCATAAGCCGCAAGGCCCTGCTGAAGAGAATTCATGAAATGAATGATGACCAGAGCCTGAGCTAGGTGTAAACGGCCGTAACCACCGCCTCTTTCGGATTATTCTCATCAAAGAAAATTACAGCTACCTTCCTGCCGGCAACCATCTCCGCCGATGGCAAGTTCCTGGCCACGGCGATATCTTCCAGGTAAACCTTAAAGCTGCTGGCGAGCCGTACGGTGGCAGTGTAATTGCCGGAATTGAAACTTTTCAGCACCCCTTTTCTAAGCCTCATTCAAATCACTCTCCCGCGTAAAAACTATACCGCTCCCAGCCATAGACGCTGGCTGTATTCCCCCCGCTGAGGATTATAAACCAGCGCCAGAGCGAGCACCCTTTTCTTCTCCGCATCAAGTCCGGCCCTGGCATCGGTAATATCAATGACATCATACAACTGCTGGCCGCAGTTAACCGGCACCAGGATACTGCCGGCGGCCGATTCCACTTCAGCCCCACGCAGATAAGCTTCGCCCCTCTGCTGAGCTTCGGCCACAGTGCTTACGTTGCTATCCTCAAGCTGCCTTATCCGGTCGTAGAGCCTCTCTATCTCATCCCAGGCGAAGCTATTGACGATAACAGACCCGCTGCCCTCAACCTGCACCCGATTGAGCTTCCATGCTCCCTGCCGGTATTTCCCTTCAAAAATCGGGTGCGCAGTGCCATAACTATAGGCAGAGCTATCCGATGACTGGGGATTTACCAGATAGGCCTTGTGCCCTTCAACAAATAACACATCGGGGACGAAAGAGAGCAGCTTCTGGATGACCGCTTTGCCGTCATTGCCGGGGCCGATGGTGAAATCAGGATAAAAGCCGGTGATAGTCGCCGATTGGGATTTCACCTCCAGCTTTAAGCCCACGCGGGCCAGCACAAAGGCGATGATTTCCTTGACGCTCATATCATCGGATGTCTTGTTCCAGCGGAACTGGTGCCTGGCCTCCCATGCATTAACCATCCCCCAGCCATCAAGGGCATGAAGTATAAGGCTGGCCTTGCCTGCCGCGCTGGTATGCTCACAGGCTTCAAGGCTGAATGCCTGGCCGGAGCTTACCTCATTGCCGGCAGCGGTCACATAGCCGGGGCTAAACTCTATCTGGCAGCCGCTCTCAAGGATGGCAAGGGAGTCCTGCCCTGGTGAGGCATATCTGCCGTCGTCATTCCTCAGTTCAACGGCCAAAGTCCCCGAAACCTCAGCCAGCTCCTGCCTCATGCTGATAACATCAGCACCGAGGTCAAGGCTCTGGGCGGCCAGCCCGGCCCTCCAGACTCCGGGTAGTGTATCATTTTGAAATCAAACTGACTATTTCTTCAATACTCCAAATATG
>CAYWUK010000069.1:0-8295 GCA_964461475.1 uncultured Dehalococcoidaceae bacterium | reverse complement strand
ATTTTACCGTTAACAGATGACGGACGGTGACAGAAATGGGCGGAGGACAGATAGCCAAACTAACCGCAGGGATGAGTCTGCCAGAGGTAAGAAAGCTGGTCAAGCAGCAGAATATCAACCTCTATGCTCAGGCCAGCGGCGATTTCAATCCCATTCATATTGACGAGGACTTTGCCAGAAAGACGCCGGCCGGCGGCACAATAGCCCACGGCATGCTCATTCTGGCTTATGTCTCGGAGATGATGACAACCGTCTTCGGGCAGGGCTGGCTGTCTCACGGCAGGCTCAATGTGAGGTTCAAAGCCCCGGCCCGCCCCGGCGATACCGTCACCGTGAGCGGCAAAATACGCAGCCTGGAACATAACGGGGCGAAAATCTCCGTAGATTGTGATATACTCTGCACCAATCAAAAAGATGAAACCATCATCGCCGGAGAAGCGAAAGTGGGGGTAAAGTAAGATGAAAATAGCTATTGATGCCATGGGTGGCGATTACGCCCCAGAAGAGATTGTCAAGGGGGCAGTCGCCGGAGCCAGGGAGCACGGTGTGGAAATCATACTCGTCGGACCCGCCGCGCGCATTGAGCAGGAACTGGCCAAACACGACCACAAAGGGTTGAAAATAGAAATCGTCCACACCGACGAGTACCTCGTGGAAGGCGAGCATCCGGCCTATGCCCTGCGCCAGAAGCGCCAGGCCTCAATCCTGGTGGCGACGAAGCTGGTCAAAGAAGGCAAGGCTGACGCCGTCTTCGGCGCCGGCTCCACAGGCGGCGTTGTCGCCTCGGCCCTGGGCATCCTGGGCACCGTGGAGGGGATAGCCCGCCCAGTAGTCGGCGGGGCGTTCCTCGGCTTCGCCCCAAAAACGATAATGATGGACCTCGGCGGGAATGTGGACTGCCGCCCGGACCAGCTCCTTGATTTCGCCATCGTCGGCACGGTGTATGCCCGCAAGATGCTGGGCATTGAGAACCCGACGGTTGCCCTGCTCAGCGTCGGTGCCGAAGAGGGAAAGGGAAACGAAGTGGTCAAGGAGAGCTTTCCCCTTTTCAAACAGTCCGGCCTGAATTTCATAGGCAACGTGGAGGGCTATGACATACCCTCGGGCCGGGCCAACGTCATCGTATGCGACGGCTTCGTGGGCAATATCATAGTGAAGTTCGGCGAATCGCTGGGGAAGACCATCTGCCATTGGCTTGAGGATAAGCTAAACGGCAAGCTGCCGGAGAAGGACGTCAAAGAGATTAGCGGCGGCCTGCTGCGTGCCACCAATGCCGCCGACGTCGCCGGGGGAGGTCCGCTGTGGGCGGTAAACGGGATAGCCTGCGTGGCCCACGGCAGGAGCAAGGCCCCCGAGATTGCAGCGACCATCGGGCAGGCCAAGCTGGCCGTGGAGCTAGACCTTGTAGGCGCCCTTAAGGCAGAACTGGCCGCGGTCAAGGCAAGGCTTAAATTGCCGGAAACACAGAAATAATGCAAAGCCCAAAGACTTAACCGATAAAAGGAGTTCGCCATGTCAGCTGAAACGCCAATTGAAGAAACGGTAAAGAAAATCGTCACCAGGATTGTGCGCAAGCCCGATATTGATTTCACCTCAACCGCTACCTTTAAGGACTTTGATGCCGATTCCCTTGATATAGTGCAAATACTGGTAGCGGTGGAAGACGCCTTTGATATTGAGCTGGACGACGAAAAGCTGCAAAGCATCGCCGATATGGGCGGATTCGTCGATTACATCAAGAGCAAGGTAGCCGAGAAGGCATAAAAAGCGGGGACATAAACGGTGAAGGATATGCCACTGAAAGGCAAAGTCACCCTGATAACCGGAGGCTCCAGGGGCATCGGGCGCGCCATCACCCTCAGGCTGGCGGCGGAAGGCGCCGATGTCATCATCAATTACCTGCGCAAGAAACAGGCCGCCGAGCTCACCGCCGAGGAGGCGCGCAGCAAGGGCGTGGCAGCCCACGCCATAAAGGCCAATCTGGCGGAGGAAGATAAGATAAACAGCATGTTCCGCGAGATAGAGGAGAGGTTCGGCAGGCTGGACATACTGGTCAACAACGCCGCCTCCGGCGTGGCGCGCACCGCCCTTGAGCTTGATAGTCGAAGTTGGGGCTGGACGATGGACATAAACGCCAGGGCCTTCCTGCTGTGCGCGCAGAAGGCTATCCCGCTGATGAAAAACGGCGGCAAGATGGTAAGCATATCCAGCCTCGGCTCGCGCATGGCCTGGCCCATTTACACCGCAGTAGGCGTGTCCAAGGCGGCGCTGGAGGCGCTCACCCGCTATCTGGCAATTGAGCTGGCCCCGAGAGACATCTGCGTCAACGGGGTAGCCGCCGGCGCCGTGACCACAGAGACGCTGAAAATGTATGTCTCTGACCCCAATTTACCGGCGCATTTCTGGCAGAAAACGCCGGCGGGCAGGATGGTGGAGCCGGAGGACGTGGCCAGCGTGGTCGCCTTCCTCTGTAGCGACGAGGCGGCCATGATAAGGGGACAGATAATCGTCGTTGATGGCGGCCTGTCCCTGACGTCATCCGTTTCTGCCAACGCTAAAGAAAACGGAGGAGGTGGAAATGCCTGAGCGCAGAGTGGTGATAACCGGCCTCGGCGCCATCACGCCGCTGGGGCTCACCGTTGCCGACTACTGGCAGGGGCTGATAAGCGGCAAAAACGGCATCGCCCCCATAAGCCGCTTTGATACCAGCTCATACCAGGTCAAGGTAGCCGCAGAGGTCAAGGGCTTTGAGCCCACCGATTACATGCATATCAAGCGGGCCGACCGCACCTCAATTTGCAGCCAGTTCGCCATAGCCGCCGCCAAGATGGCCGTGGAGTCGGCCCGCCTGGACATGTCACGCGAGAAGGCCGAAAGGGTGGGGGTCGTCATCGCCTCAAGCGGCATGATAACCCTGCTGGCCGAGCAGGGAGAGATTCTAAAAAAGCGCGGGCCGATGAGGATTGACCCGCTCCTAATCAGCAAGGTCGCCCCCAGCATGGTGCCGGCGCAGGTCGGCCTGGAAACCGGCGCCAAGGGGCCCAACACCAACCTAAACAGCGCCTGCGCCAGCGGCAGCGATGCCCTGGGCACAGCCTTAAATCACATCCGCCTCGGTCGCGCCGACGTCATGCTCGCCGGCGGGGCCGAAGCCAACGTAAGCCCGATATCAATAGCCATCACCGGCATAGTGGGAGCCCTGTCCAGAAGCCCCGACCCGCAAAAGGCCTGCCGCCCCTTCGACCTCAACCGCAGCGGGATGGTCTTCGGCGAGGGGGCCGGCATCCTCGTGCTTGAGACCTATGAGCACGCCCTAGAGCGAGGCGCCCCGATGCTGGCTGAGCTGGCGGGGGCAGGCTGGTCGTTTGACGCCTTTAGCGAGACCGCCCCTGACGCGGAAACGCAGGCCGTGGCCATGAGCAACGCGCTCCAGGACGCCGGAATCTCAGCCGGTGAGATAGATTACATTAACGCCCACGGCACCGCCACCAAGCTCAACGATTCCGCCGAGACAATGGCCACCAAACTGGTCTTCGGCCAGAGGGCAAAAGCTATTCCCATCAGCTCCAACAAGTCCATGATCGGACACCTCGCCTGCGCCGCCGGGGCCGTTGAGGCGGTGGCCGTGGTGATGACCATCAAAGAGGGCATTATCCCGCCGACGATTAACTACGAAACGCCCGACCCCGATTGCGACCTCGACTACGTTCCCAACCAGGCCCGCCGCCAGCCGGTGAACATATGCCTCTCCAATTCCTTCGGCATGGGCGGGCAAAACTGCTGCATAGTAATCAAGAGATTATAAGAGAGCAGGATGCCGACTGAAGAACTGAAAGGCAGGGTGGCACTGGTAACCGGGGCATCAAGGGGGCTGGGCAGGGCCATAGCCCTCAAGCTGGCCAGCCTCGGCGCCAGCGTGGTCATCAACTATCTGGCCAGCGAAGAAGAGGCAAATGGCGCCGCCGCTGAAATTACGAGCATAGGCGCGGAAGCCATTCTGGCGAAGGCGGACGTGGCCGATGCCGGAGCCGTCAAGGCGATGACGCGCCGGATAGTTGAGCGCTGGGGCAAAATAGATATTCTGGTGAACAATGCCGGCATCGTCAGGGATAACCTCCTGCCGCGCATGCCCGACGAGGCCTGGGACGAGGTGCTCGACACCAACCTGCGCGGCGCGTACCTTTGCACCAGGTTTGCCCTGCGCTCCATGATGGACCAGTTCTGGGGGCGCATAATCAACATCTCATCGCTGGCCGGCCTGGTGGGAAATGCCGGCCAGACGAACTACTCCGCGGCCAAGGGCGGCCTCATCGCCTTCACCAAGGCCGTGGCCCGCGAGGTGGGCTCGCGGAATATAACCGCTAACGCCATCGCCCCCGGGTTTATCACAACCGAGATGACGGATAAGCTGCCGCAAGAGGCCAAGGATTCTATCCTATCCCGCATCCCGCTGAACCGCTTTGGCGTCCCGGCCGATGTGGCTGAGCTGGCGGCCTTCCTCGCCAGCGAGCGAGCAAGTTACATTACGGCGCAGGTAATCTGCGTTGACGGCGGTGTAATATAGGCGTTAAGGAGGTCTATATGTCTAAAGTAGGCATAGTAACTGACAGCATAAATTGTCTGCCGCAGGAATTGATCAAGGAGTATGACATACGCGTCGTGCCGGTGCCTCTCGCCATTAACGGAAAGTCTTATCGGGACCAGGTGGACCTTACGCCGGACGAGTTCTGGAAGATATTCCCGGAGATGAAGGAGTACACCACCGGCGCCCCACCCCTCGGAGAAATTACTGCGGTTTTCAAAGAATTGGGCAAATCCAGCGATAGTATCGTCTGTATCACGGTTTCAAAGGCACTGAGCGCCATCAACGAAGCATTTGCGCAGGCCAGTGAAATGGTCAAAAAAGAAAACCCCGCCCTCACCATTGAGGTCATAGATAGCAGAACTGCCGCCGGCGCCCAGGGCTTCATCGTGCTGGAAGCAGCCCGTGCCGCCCAGGCTGGCAAGAGCATGGCAGAAGTGTTGCAGGTCGTCCAGGACATGATTCCGAGGGTAAGGTTCGTTACCGCCATGGACACTCTCAAATACCTAATCAAGAGCGGGCGAGCCCCCAAGACGGCATATATGGGCGAGTTCTTGCAGGTGAAACCTATTATTGGCATGGTCAGCAACACCGGAGTCGTGGAGAACATGGGCAGGGCGATGGGCAAACAAAAAGCTATGGTTAAACTCATCGACCTGATGAAGGAACATTCAGACACCAGCAAGCCCATGCACCTGATTGCCCACTACACCGACCGCATTGAGGACGGCGAGAAGCTCAGGGATTTGGCTACCGCCCGCTTCAAATGCGAAGAGGTCTATCTCACTCCCTACACCCCGGTGATGTCCGGGCATACCGGCCCGGTGGTGGCGCTATCCTTCTACTCAGGATAACGCCCGCAGTTAACGGCGCGAATTTGACATTTATGAAGCTGGCTGGCAAAATACCTAGTAGAGCTAGGTAGTTTTGCGCGTGTAATCATAGCTCTAGATAATCATGGCTCAGCGAAAAGAACACGTACCAATCGGGAAACTTATCAACCTTGCTTCCAAGAGGGCTTTAGTCACCGGCGGCGCCAGAGGGCTTGGCTTTGCCATTTCCCTTCGCCTCGCCGAGGCCGGGGCTGCTATCTACATTGCCGACAGCGACCCCGAAAAAGCGCGGGAGGCCGGCGAGGAGCTAACGGGCCTCGGGTACAAGGCAATGTCAGGGCAGTGCGACGTAAGCCTGGAAAGCGAAGTGCGTGACATGGTTAAAAATGCCGTGGAGAAAATGGGCGGCATTGATATTCTGGTGAACTGCGCCGGCATATATCCCAGAATCCCACTGGCGGAGATGAAAGCGGACGACTTTGAGAAGGTGACGGCGGTGAACCTGAAGGGGACTTACCTCTGCTGCCGGGAGGTCGGCCAGCGCATGATAGAGCAGGGCAAAGGCGGCAGCATCATCAACATCGCCTCCATCGACGCGCTACACCCTTCCAAAGGAATGGTCGCCTACGATGCCTCCAAGGGCGGCGTGCTGATGTTAACCAAGAGCCTGGCTCTGGAGCTCGGGGAACACGATATCAGGGTGAACGTCATCGCCCCCGGCGCCATCGTAACGGAAGGGGTATCCTCAACCCTGCGCGGCCTGCCGGGTGGGCCGGGGCGAGCGCAACTGAAGGAGTTTTTATCGCGCATGGCCCTGGGGCGGATGGGCCGTCCCGACGACATTGCCCGCGTGGCCCTGTTTCTGGCATCGGAGATGGCTGGCTACATGACCGGCAGCCTGGTCGTTGCCGACGGCGGCTATCTCATATCATGATTGGTTAGTAGCTTCCGCTTATAGAAAGAGAGCATTTAAAAATGACAACGAATCCGACAATTAAAAGCGAGGTAAAATTGCCCGCCCTTGAGCGGTTCCGCGCGGTGAATGATACTTTCCCAAAGACAGCCGAAATTGAAGAACTCAAGCGCCAGGGGAAAAGGATTTTCGGCTGGCTATGCACCTATGTCCCCGAGGAAATCATCCATGCTGCGGGGGCGCTCCCCATCAGGATTAGCGGCTACTCCGAGGAGATGGAGCTTGAGGACGGCAACGCCTACATGTATATCAACAACTGCTCTTTCTCCCGCAGCTGCCTGCAGATGGGCCTCAGGGGAGGCTACGACTACCTGGATGGAATAGTTGCCGGCTCCACCTGCGACGGGGCGCGCCGCCTCTTTGATTTATGGCGACATTATATCGACACGCCCTTCTATCATGTGCTCACCGTGCCGCGCAAGCTCTCTGAGAGGGCGCACGGCCTTTATCAGTCTCAGGTCATGCAGTTTAAGCAGCACCTGGAGGAGTTCCTCGGCGTAGAGATAAGCGATGCCGCGCTGCGCAAGTCCATTGACCTGTACAACGAATCGCGGTCTCTCCTGGGTCGCCTCTATGAGCTGCGCAAGGCAGACAGCCCGCCCATCAGCGGCGCCGAGACGATGGAGGTGCTCAACGCCAGCTTCCGCATGCCCAAGGAGACGTTCAACGAGTGGCTCAAGCAGCTTTTAGATGAGCTGGCCGAATCGGGGAGGAAACACAGCAGCCGCGCCCGCTTGATGGTGGTCGGCAGCGTGATGAACAACCCTGAGTTCATTAAGAGCATTGAAGAACGGGGCGGCCTGGTGGTGGCCGATGAGCTATGCACCAGCACCCGCTACTGGTCTGACCCCGTGGTGCTTGAAGGCGAGCAGGCGCCGCTCGAGGCCATCTCGCGCCGCTACCTGAACAACTTCCCCTGTGCCCGCATGTATCCCTCGGAAGAGCGTTTCAACCGCGTCATTCAGCTCGCCCGCGACTTCAGGGTGGATGGCGTCATCAGCCAGATTATCCGCTACTGCGTGCCCTATGCCCACGACGTGCCTCTGCTGACCGAAAGGCTTAACGCAGAGGGGATTCCTGTGCTGGCGCTGGATGTAGAATACGGCACATCAGGTTCAGGGCAGATTCAGACCAGGGTGCAGGCCTTCCTGGAGATGCTGGAGGCAAGGAGAAGATGAGCCAAGAAGAGAAAAAGGACAAGATTGCGCTTCTGGCGCGTAGCTGCCGTATGATATCCAGGATGAACCGCAATAACCCCGACTCGCGGGAGAGCGACGCCAAATATTACCAGATGCTGGAGACCTACTATAACCGCGTCCTGGCGGCCAAAGAGACGGGCGGCTTTCTGGCAGCCCATACCGTGTTTTTCCCCTCCGAGATACTCTATGCCATGGACATCGTGCCCATGCACACCGAGATGACCACCTGGCTGACGGCGCTGTTCCTCAGCGAGCAGGCAGAGCTTCTCGCCGCCGGCGCCGAGCTCGGACTGGCCCCCGAGATATGCTCGCCACACCGGGGCCTGGCCGGTGCCTTCGCCCTGGGCGCCCTGCCCCGACCGGACGTGATGCTCTGGTCTAACCTCATCTGCGACAACACGGCAAAGAGCGGCGAACTCGTCATGAAGATTAACAACTGCCCCGGCTTCTTCCTCGACCACCCCTTCCAGGACAGCAAAGAGGAGGTTGATTACCTCGTCGGGGAATTGAAGGACATGATACGTTTTCTTGAAGAGCAATCGGGACACAAGATGGACTGGGACAAGCTCAGCGAGATTGTTGCC
The DNA here is from genome assembly GCA_964461475.1 of uncultured Dehalococcoidaceae bacterium. Taxonomy (GTDB): domain Bacteria; phylum Chloroflexota; class Dehalococcoidia; order Dehalococcoidales; family RBG-16-60-22; genus CAYWUK01. The sequence continues at coordinate 124 of CAYWUK010000069.1, read as the reverse complement.
CGTATGGATTACCAGATGGAGCTTCTGCGCGAAATCAACGAGCTGCGCAAGGCCGTGCCCTCCCCCTTCCGCACCCTCGGCCTGCTGGAGCTGCTCTCCGTCGATTACCTCTTCCCCGGCCAGC
>CAYWUK010000068.1:0-8333 GCA_964461475.1 uncultured Dehalococcoidaceae bacterium | reverse complement strand
TCAAGCATCTGAAAATACGCAGATGCAAGTGGGGAATGTTGATTCAAATTTACCTAATACAATAATAGCAATTTTGGTTAGCATCAGTTTAGCATACCTTTTGAAACAAATAATTTTTTAAAGGAGGGGGAACGAGGGGGAGGATTTAAACAGGCAAAAGGGGCAGGGGGATGGATTTTCCAGGGACTAAGGGGGATTTATAAGTCCCTCCTTAATCTCCCTTCAATTGTCATTGCGAGAAGCGCAGCGACGAAGCAATCTCTATTTATTGCATTATGGGATTGCTTCGCTCCACTCGCAATGACACCAGAGAACGACTGCTCGCAATGACACTGGAAAGCAACCAAGTGCAAATAAAACCATTATTAGTAATTGCTTAACATTCTCAGGTTATACTTATAGAGGTTTACCAGAAAGTACCGGGGACTAATTGATGGCTGGCACCGTTTCTAAATCGGGCAGGTTTGTGTTAAAATAAAGATAGAATCTTGACATAACTTGATGCCACCCTTTCTCGTTATATCAAGCAGGGTGGTATTTTTTTGGGCTTTTAAAGGAGAACGTAATGTTTGGCGATATACGAAGCAATCAGATAACAGTTGCCGGGCTTGATATTCACTACCTGAGCGGCGGGCATGGCACCCCCTTGGTAGTGATTCACGGCGGCAGCGAGGGCTCCCGCGCCTGGAAAAAGAACATGGTGGAGCTCTGCCAGAGCTATACCGTCTATGTACCTGACCTTCCCGGCTTCGGCCTCAGCCAGCCCATAGAGGGCGACTATTACGTGGCGGAGCTGATAATGTTCGTCGACGATTTTGCCCGCAGCCTCAAGCTGGACACCTTCCACCTGATGGGGCACTCTCTGGGGGGCGGCATCGCCCTGAGCTATGCCCTCAAGTTCCCCCACAGGATAAAGAAGCTGGTGCTGGTGAACAGCATGTTCCTGGGGCGGGAGATTGCCCTGTGGGTAAGGTGCCTGGCCAACCCCACTGTGGGCCGCTACGTCGGCAAAGCGGTCTTTTCGGTATTAAAGGGCGTCAAGTGGCTGCTCAAGCTGCTGCTTGCCCCCATTGAGTTCGTCATGCCCTTCTCCATCACCAGCATATACCTGGGCACCTGCATCGCTACCATCAAGCAGCAGACTACGGTGCTGGTGAACAGGCTCTCCGAAGTCATGGTGCCCACGCTGATAATATGGGGAGCCAAAGACCCCATCCTGCCCGTCAGGCAGGCCTATGCCGCGGCGCAGCTGATTCCGGATTGCCAGGTGAAGGTCTTTGACGATTGTGGCCACAGCGTCTATCGCGACAGGATAAGCGAGTTTTCCAGCACGCTGACAGGATTTCTGGGCTGATTTCCCCCGGCGGCTAGTCGCCCTGATGTAGAAGCTGGATGGCCCTGAACTCCTGCACGATGTTTTCCTTCCTGGTGATGGCTTTGCCGATGCCGTATTGCTTGCTCAGGCGCAGCGGCACGCAGCAGCACATGCAGCAGTTGCATATGGCGTAGTAGTCCCCCCGGCACTTGATTATGGTCTGGATGAGGCCCTTCTTATGGCAGTCCCTGAGGATGTCTTTCGCCTCGTCCTTGCTTATCTCGCGGGAATCGTGCGGCATGTGCTCTACGAAGATGTGCCGCGTAGGCCCGAGGAGTACCTCCGCCGATATGGGGTTGTCGCAGTTTTTGAATACCGTGCGGCAGGTGCATGGCCCCAGCGCCACCCCGGCGGCGCTGTCCACTATTTCCTCGGCCTCAGCAGGAGTTAAAAGGTAGCCCCCTTCCACGTTTTTGCCGTAGGCGTTGGCGGTGCGCCGGACCAGCCCGCCGATGAGCGGTATCCTGGTCCACTCGGCAAAGAACATGTAGGCCTTGAGGATGAACTCTCGGTGGCTGCTGTAGAAGCGCAGTGAATGGTGCATGGCCAATAATCCCGCTCAGGCGACTAGAAACGAGGTTTGCAGAGAATCTCCCGGATTTTGAGGTCAAAGAACTTGTCCGAGTTGACCGGCTTGAGCACTATGGCGGTATCGCAGCCTTCTTTTGAGCCGGCGATGCAGATTGCATCCTCGCCGGTGCGTACCAGGCCGCCGTCGGCTGCCATCAAGGATATTTCGCAGGCTACCTTCATCCCCTCGCCGAAGACGCGCAGGGTGCTGGCGATTATATCGCCGATGACGAATGTATTAAACGCTTTCTTCATCGCCCGGCTCACCCCGCTGAAGGTGTGGGTGGTGGTGAGCAGGATGCCTCCCCCGTTCTCAAATTTTTCCCTGTTCTCGGCGGTGAACTCCTGCGTGTCCGGCTCTTTGAAGCCTGCCTGGTGGCTGACCGCTATCACCCTCAACCCCTTTAGTGCGGTGATGGCCTTGACGGCGGTAACGCCGCTGGTGGAGGCTACCAGCACCGTCTTAATGCCGAGTTCATCGGCCCGTTTCCTGGCGATGCGTAACGTTTCATCGGTATTGTCCGAACCGGTGTTTTCAAAATAGACTGTCTTTGCTTCCATCTTTCTCCTTTTTTGCTTAACAATTTATGTGGGGCTGACCACATGATTTCTCAGCGTCCCTATCGGCTCAATGGTAATCTCCACGGTATCGCCCGGCTGCATGGGGCCGATGCCGCTGGCAGTGCCGGTGGCGATGACGTCGCCGGGCAGGAGCGTCATCACATGGGAGATGAAGCTCACCAGTTCCGGCACGGCAAAGATGAGGTCGTTGGTATTGGTCTTCTGCTTTAGCTCTCCGTTCAGGCGCGTCTCCAGGGGCGCATCAGCCGGGTCAAGCTCCGTCTCTATGCACGGCCCGATGGGGGCAAAGGTGTCAAAGCCCTTGGCGCGTGTCCATTGCTTGTCCTTTGACTGAAGGTCGCGCGCGGTAACATCGTTGAAGCAGGTGTAGCCCAGCACGTGGTTCAGTGCCTCTTGCACCGATACCCGCCTGGTCAGGTTCTTGATGACCACCCCCAGTTCGCCCTCGTAGTCCACCCGCTGTGAAGAGGGTGGATATACGATGTCCTCCTCGGGGCCGATTACGGCGGTGGCCGGCTTGAGGAAGAGCAGAGGCTCTTCGGGCATGCGGACTTTCATCTCCTCGGCGTGGCTGCGGTAATTGAGCCCCAGCGCCACGATCTTGGACGGAAGGCACGGCGCCAGCAGCTTGAGGTCGCTTAGCTTGTGGCGTTGGCCGGTGGTTTTCAGGCTGGAGTATGGCTCGCCGCTTAGGGCTTGCACCGTATCTCCATCCAATATCCCGTATCCGGTTTTGTTGTTGAGAGAATAACGTATAATCTTCATAATAAATTAAGTTTATCTTTAATCAGCCCTGGATTGCAAGCCGGAACCGGCCAGTTGTCTAGTCAGCTTCAGTGTGATATAGTTTTGGTAATGAAAGGCGAGATTGAGGTTATCCCTGCGGGCAGCGTCACCTCGCCCAGGGGGTTTCATGCCGGTGCCACTTGCGCTGGCATAAAGAATAAGGCCGAAGCGAGCCCTGACCTCGGCATCCTCTATTCCGAAGTGCCCTGTGCCGCAGCCGGGGTGTTCACCACCAACCGCATAAAGGCGGCGCCGGTATTGCTCTCGCAGCAGCGATTGAAAAGCGGCAGGGCATCGGCCCTGGTGGTTAACAGCGGCTGTGCCAACGCCTGTGTCGGTGAGCAGGGGCTTCTGGACGCTGCGGAGATGGCGGAGTTGACGGCAAGAGCGATTGGGATACAGTCGGAAGACATTCTGGTTGCGAGCACCGGCGTGATTGGGCAGAGGCTGTCCATGGAGGGCATAAGGGCGGGCATCGGCAGGATTGCCCTCTCCAGCGATGGCGGGCATGAGCTTGCCAGGGCGATAATGACCACGGATACCGTGCCCAAGGAGGTGGCGGTGCGGCCTGCGGGAGGGCAGTTTATAATCGGAGGCATAGCCAAGGGTTCGGGGATGATTTACCCTAACATGGCCACTTTGCTCTGTTTTCTGGCCACCGATGCCGCCGTGGCCGCAGATTATCTGGAAGGGGCATTGCACAGGGCGGTGGATGTATCTTTTAATATGGTCTCCGTTGACGACGATACCAGCACCAACGATACGGTGCTCATAATGGCCAACGGCCTGGCCGGGAATGATGTTATTAAAAGCGACGGCGATGCTGCTGAAGCATTTCAGCATGCTCTGGAACATGTCTGCATCCATCTGGCTAAGGCCATCGCCGCCGATGGCGAAGGCGCTACCAAGCTCATTGAGGTGGTTGTTTCCGGAGCCAGAAGCCTGGCCGATGCCAGGGCGGCTGCACGCGCTATAGCTATCTCGCCGCTGGTCAAGGCGGCGGTGCATGGCAACGACCCCAACTGGGGGAGGGTTGTGGCGGCGGCGGGGCGCAGCGGCATAGAGCTGGTGGAATCAAAGCTCGACCTTGACATGGCCGGCTTTCAGCTTGTGAAGGGTGGCGTTCCCCTGCCGTTCAACAAAGGCGAGGTTGGGAAGGCTTTGGATAGCGCGGAGGTCTCTATATCTCTGCGACTTAACATGGGGAGCGCCACAGCTACTGCCTGGGGCTGCGACCTCTCCGAGGAATATGTTACCATCAACAGCCAGTATACGACATAGCTGGCTGATAGGGGTGCGATTAGTTGGACAGGGTTATAGTGGTAAAGATAGGCGGGGCTGTCTTTAACGGCAGCGATACTACTATTGAAGATGCGGTCGCGCTCCAGAAACAGGGCAGGTCTCTGGTGATGGTGCATGGGGGAGGCACTTTGCTTACCGAGTGGCTGGCGCGGCAGGGGCTCACTACTCGCTTTGTTCACGGCGAGCGGGCGACAGACCAGGCCACGCTGGAGATGGCGGTGGCGGTGCTGGCGGGGCTGGCAAATAAGCAGATTGTAGCCGCAATCAATGTCGCCGGCGGCAGGGCGGTGGGCATCAGCGGCGTAGACGGTGCGCTCATCCAGGGCAGGATGAAGAGCGAGGAGCTAGGCTACGTGGGGGTGGTGGCAAAGGTGGATGTCGCGCCGCTTGAGGCCCTGGTGCAGGCGGGCTATATACCCGTCGTCTCTCCGGTAAGCCTGAATTCATATGCCAAGTCGGCGCCGCAGGTGCTTAACATCAATGCCGACCCCGTGGCCGGCGAAATAGCGGCGGCAATCGGGGCGGAGAGGCTCATCTTTTTAACTGACGTTGCCGGGATACTGGATGAATCTGGAATCTTGTTGGCACACTTGTCAGAACAGGAAGCCGAAGCGCTGATATCCTCCGGCGTAGCTTCGGGGGGGATGATACCTAAGATTAAAGCCTGCCTGAGGGCGCTGTCCGGCGTATCGTCGGCGTGCATCATCAACGGCAGGCAGCCGCACGCCTTGCTTGGCGCGGCGGAAGGAAAAGGCGGCGGCACGACTATTAAGTAGATTTACGAGGTATGAATGAGCGACTGGCAGGAACTTGAGCATAAGTACTTTATGAATACGGTGCAGCGCGTGCCTCTAACGCTGGTCAGGGGGAAGGGGGCCAGGGCCTGGGACGAAAATGGCCGCGAATACCTGGACTTCGTCGGCGGCTGGGCGGTCAACAGCCTGGGGCACTGTCACCCTGTGGTGGCGGAGGCGCTGACCGAGCAGGCCCATACCCTCATTCAGACTTCTAACCAGTTCTATACCATCCCCCAGGTGCAACTGGCCGAGCTCCTGGTGGATAATAGCTGCCTGGACAAGGTCTTTTTGTGCAACAGCGGCGCCGAGGCCAATGAGGGGGCGGTGAAGCTGGCGCGGCGGTACGGACAGCGCTACCTTAAAGGCGCTTATGAAGTCATCAGCATGTTCAGCTCCTTTCATGGCCGCACCCTGGGCATGGTGGCGGCCACGGGACAGGTCAAGTTCCAGGAGCCGTATGTACCTCTGCCTACGGGCTTTGTCAATGTTGAGTATAATAGAATTGAGGCGATAAAAGCGGCCACCAGCGCAAAGACCTGTGCCGTGATGCTGGAGCCGGTGCAGGGAGAGGGAGGGGTCAATCTGCCCGACGGCGATTACCTCGCCGAGGTGAGACGGTGGTGCGACGAGAAGGGGATTCTGCTCATCCTGGACGAGATACAGACCGGGATTGGCCGGATGGGGACGCTCTTCGCTTATGAGCAGTACGGCATTGAACCTGATGTGATGACGCTTGCTAAGGGCCTGGGCAGTGGGGTGCCCATCGGGGCTATTCTGGCCAAGGACAGGGCCTCCGTGTTTGTTCCCGGGGAGCACGGCTCTACATTTGGCGGCAATCCCCTGGTATGTGCCGCTGCCTGCGCCACGCTGAAATTCATCCTGGACAACGACATTACCAGGAATGTCATGGAGGTGGGGGACTATTTTATTTGCAGGTTGCAGGAGTTGCGAAAGAAGTTTAGCTGCATCACCGATGTGCGCGGGCGCGGGCTGCTGACGGCCATTGAGTTTGATAGCGAAATTGCCGGGTCGCTGGTGCTGGCCTGTATTGATAAAGGTCTGCTGGTCAATAAATTGAAGCCCAATGCCCTGCGCTTTATGCCTCCACTTATTATAGGACGGGGCGAGGTTGATGAAGCGATAAGCATTTTGGATGGAGCAATATCTGGCATTGTCCGCTAGGTATTGCTAGAATATATAAGGGACGAGCATGGCGAAGAATTTAGGCAAACTCGGCATATTGGTGGCGCTGGCGGCAGTTGCTTTGCTTGCGGTGGCGCTGTTGACCTTCTCTTATTCAGAGGTAGGCGTCTCAGATTTGATTGGCAGCAACGGGAATATTTTATCCTATGACCTTTCCCAGGTGCCGCAATCGGTGGTCAGCGATGCCGCCGAGCTGGCCCGCGAGATGTTCGGGAGCAGCCAGGATAAATATGAGAGCTTCGCCAACCAGCTTTTAGCGGCTTACGCCGAGGCTGAAGATAAAGACTTTGTAGTCGTCTTCAATTCGGGGGGCTGGGGATGGAATATACTGGACAGGACTCCCGGCTGGCAGAGCATTCTTGATGGCATAGAGTCCGAGCTGGATGACCTGGGGTACCAGTCTCTGCTGCTCAACTATCGTCGCACGAGCGAAACGACTTGGGGATGCGTCAAGGAGTTTTTTGAAGCGACGATTGATTATCCTTCAAAGTCGCGTGATTTGGCGAAGCGGGTGCAATTTCTAACCACGCATATCCCTGGCCTCAAGGTTATTATAACCGGTGAAAGCAACGGCACCGTTGTTGCCGATGCCACCATGGGTATTTTGCGGAATAACCCGAAGGTTTACAGCATTCAGACGGGCATTCCTTTCTGGCATAGACAGGTGATGCGGGAGCGCACCCTGGTGATGAATAGCAACGGGACTGTCCCCGACTCGTTTAGCGAAGGGGATATCCCTACCATGATACTGTCAAGCATCAAGAACTGGCTTGGCGCCTCTAAATCTGAGGAGCATCCGGGCACGATATTAAAATTTCTGAAGGCTCCGGGACATGATTATTCGTGGCATTACCCGGAGGTATATTCCAAAATTGTGCATTTCCTGGACTATAACTTTGGCGCCAAGCAGATATAGATAATTTTCTGGGGAGGTTTAAGGTGTCAGACAAAGTGGTGCTGGCTTACAGCGGTGGCCTGGATACATCTGTGGCCATCAAATGGCTGCAGGAGAACTACAAGATGGATGTCATCGCTTTTAGCGTTGACGTCGGCAATGAGCCTGATTTTCCCGCCATTCGGGAGAAAGCCCTGAATCTCGGTGCGGTGAAGGCAATAGTCAGGGATGCCAGGGATATATTCATTAAAGAGTTTATCTTTCCGGCATTGCAGGCGGATGCCCTTTATGAGGGGCAATACCCGCTGGCTACTGCCCTCGGCCGTCCCCTGATAGCCCAGCTTCTGGTGGAGGTGGCGCAGAGCGAGGGGGCTGTGGCAGTGGCACATGGCTGCACGGGCAAAGGCAACGACCAGGTGAGGTTTGAGGTCAGCGTTGGCGCCTTGGCCCCCGGCTTAGAGATAATTGCTCCGGCCCGCGAGTGGGGCATGAATCGCGAAGAGACTATTCATTATGCTCAGCGCAGCGGCATCCCCATCCCGGTTACCGTGGCCAGCCCGTATTCCATAGACCAGAACCTCTGGGGCCGGGCCATTGAGTGCGGAGTCCTAGAAGACCCCTGGGTCGAGCCGCCCAATGATGCCTTCCTCTGGGTGAAGTCGCCCGATGGGGCGCCTGATAGTGCGGCTTATATTGAGATAGTATTTGAAGGGGGCATACCTGTTGCCGTTGATGGCAAGAAAATGGGAGGCATCGACCTCATCCAAAAAGTAAACGAGGTTGCCGGCGAACATGGCGTGGGCAGGATTGACAATATAGAAAA
>CAYWUK010000067.1:0-8456 GCA_964461475.1 uncultured Dehalococcoidaceae bacterium | reverse complement strand
GGTTTGGGGTGGTCTACGTGGTTATCTCTGAAATCGGCATGGTGACCCCGCCATTCGGCTTAAACCTGTTTGTGCTACAAGGAGTGGTGCCCAAACATTCCATCTTGACCATCGCCCGCGCCTGCCTGCCTTATCTGATACCCACACTTGGCCTCGTTGCCCTATTGACCGCCTTCCCGGCCCTAGCGCTGTGGCTGCCCACTGCGCTGTTCGTCAGGTGACCAGGAGCAGATGAGGCTGGAGATTTTTTAAAATAAAGGCATATATCCGCATGCGCGTTAAATTATCAGGCAATGGATAAAGCTGACAAAGGAGCAAAATGGCAGATATGAAACTGACCCTGGCATGTAACGATTACGACCGGACACGAGCCCTCAAAGATGGCACAGTGAAGCCGAAAGGCATTGACCTGCGCGTGGTCAACTTGGAGCCGCATGAGATTTTCTGGCGCATGTTGCTGAACAACGAGTTTGATGTGTCCGAGATGTCCACATCCAACTTCATCACGGAAAAGGCGCTGCCGAACCAGCGCTATGTGGCCATACCGGTCTTCCTATCGCGGATATTCCGCCACGGCTACATCTTCATCAACAAACGCTCCGGCATCAGGAAGCCACAGGACCTCAAGGGGAAGCGGGTAGGCATACCGGAATATACCATGACCGCACTGGTCTGGATGAGGGGTTTCCTGCAGCACGACTATGGTGTGCTGCCCTCGGATATCGAGTGGTACCAGGGGGGCGGCGAGGGGCGCCACCGCAAGGACCGCATCAAAATTGACCTGCCCAAGGACGTGCGCATCCACCCCGCGCCCGAGGAAAAAACGCTGAGCGATATGCTGGTTGACGGTGAAATCGATGCTATGATGCATGCCCTTGTGCCGCCGTGCATCTGGGAGAAAAACGCCAACGTAGATCGGCTGTTCCCGGACTACCGCGAGGTGGAAAAGGAATACTACCGGAGGACGAAGATTTTCCACATCATGCACTCGGTGGTGATTAAAAAGGAAATCTACGATGCCGACCCCTGGGTGGCGCAGAGCATATATGACGCCTTCCGCGAAGCGAAGAGGCTAAGCCAGGAGTCCATACCGGCAAGCAGCGGAGCATTCGAATACATGCTGCCATGGGTCATCGCCGAGTATGAGTCCACCGTCGCCCTCATGGGGCAGGACTACTGGCCCTACGGCGTAGAGGCGAACCGGCCCACCCTGGAGGCGCTTACGCTATATGCCTACGAGCAGGGGCTGGCCAAGCGCAAGGTGGATGTTGACGAGCTATTCGTCGTCGGCAAGTAACCTCAGGCATATTGGGATGCCGACTTTATGAAGCTTACCGCCGCTGCATTAAAGGCCTCCGGCTGCTCGCGGAAGCAATAGTGTCCGGCACGTCCCAGGACGTGCATCTGGGCGTAAGGTGCGTTGGGGAGAAGTAGCTCCACGGTGGTCAGGGCTATCGGGTCAAAGGTGGCCGAGGGGTCGTTATAGCCCCACATGATAAGGGTAGGCGCCTTGAGCCTGCCCTCCTGAATCCACCGGTGGGTCTCCTCCTGTTTCAGCGCCAGGTCATCCAGAAAAAGCTGTTTCAGCGGGCCGCGGTGCTTCGCCGATGCTTCCTTAGACTTGGGCAACGCGGCAACCTTCACTTTGGCTTTGACGAACTTCTCCGTTATATGTTCAACACCCAGGGAGTTAGCCGCCGCCAGATAGCGTTCCCTGTCCCCCTCGTCCTTTATCAGCGCAGCGAGCCTGTTCCACTCATAATAGATGGGGCAGAGGGGAACGACCAGGGTCGTGCTCGATACCACCACCAGCGTCTTCGCCTTCTCCGGGTGCTCCAGCGCCAGGCGGCATACGGTATAGCCGCCCCTGGAATGGCCTATCAGGTGGGCCTCACCTATCTTCAAAACATCCATAAAGTCGTTAAGGTGCTGGACGGTGCTGCCAATGACATATTCCTCATCCATCCTGGGGTTATCGCTGAAGCCACAGCCTATCTTATCCGGCGCGAATACGTGAAACGACCGGGCAAATGCGGCGAGGTTCAAATCCCAGTCGTCGGCGCTGCAGGACTCGCCGAAATTCCCGCCGTGAACCAATACCAGCGACTCTCCGCTGCCAGCCTCAAGGTATCTGGTCCTGATGCCTTTTACATCAACATACTTCTCTTCCATCGTCAGTTTCCCTCGCTCAATTCAACTCAATATGCCGCTTCAGTCCAGCCAAATCGGGTTTGCCTCGGCCTCCTTCTTCATCCATGCCACCGGATCCTGGCCATAGTCCTTCATATAGTCGCCGTGGGCATTGATGCCTGGCACGGCAGGGAACCAGATTTCGCTGAGCAATCTGGCCGGGTCGCCATATTTCTTAGCCACAGCCTTAACTTCCGCATCATCCAGAGAGGTAAGGTGCCCTTTGTCTATGATGCTTACCGTCTCGCCGCGCTCGTTTTTCCCCTCCATGGTGGCAAACATGTTGTGGATGTGCAGATGCACCCAGGGAAGGCCGGCCTGGATTAGCTCCTGCGGACGGCGCATATTCGGCCCAAGGCCGTGGTGGACATAGCCGGAGCGCATGCGGTCGTGGAGGCAATTGGCATAGTGTTTGAACATACCCTCGCTGGGCAAACGGGATACCGCCGGAACGGTGCCGACGGCGCACTCCATATACCAGAACATGCCGCAGTCTTTTATTTCATACATGGCCTCTTTATCCGGGCTCACCTTGAACGCCGGCATCATGGTATCTTTATACTTCGCCAGTAGCTCCCGCCAGGCCTGCCCGTATTTTCCGCCCCCCTCCACCCTGGCCACCTGTCCACCTTCAATATAGGCTTTACAATGTGGGAAGGCGCCGATATGGTTTAAAGTACCCGCGATGACCCCCGTGCAATCGTCCTTGCCGCCAAAACCATAGCCGATGTTCAAAGGCCTGGCCAGGAGGTGGTTCTCCGCGTAGGGGCGCTCGTCGTCGTAGTTCGTCCACTGCACATCCGTGCCCTCCGGATCGGTCACCCGTATAGTTTTGGATGATAGAATCTGCTCCCATGTTTTCTGATTTATCAGATGATGCAATTCATGCGGAAAATCAATCAAAGGGCTGGCGAAGTCCTCCAGGCTGATGAAGTTCAGGCGGTGCCAGGGAAAGGCCTCCTTCGGCGGCGGCCCTGCCGAGCCGGCAACTATCATATCGTATTTATCGAGGTCAACCATGGCGCGGGCCGTGCCGAAGCGGATGAGGTTGGTTATCATGGTGAAATAGTAGCTGTAGTCCCCCTCTTCCTTGCCGAAGGACAGCGCCTCATGGGCGGCAAGTTCCTCCGCCGGGGCAACTGGCGTTGAGTCCTTGGCCAGCAGGTCCACCCGCGCCCCCTTCTCTCTCATCGCCCGGCACATGGCCTCAACAATCATGGGGCTGTATTCGCTCAGGACTACGAAAAGTATCCTATCCCCGGATTTTATGTTATAGCTCGGTTTAAGGCTGTGGGGATGATGCCCCGGGGGCTGGTTCACCAGTTCCCTGGCCTTCGGCATAAGCTCTTCAACCGTTTTCGGCCTCTTATATTTAGGATAGCGGGGCGCCGGATAACCTGCCAGCATGATATTGACCTCCCTGATGTTTCTTGAATAATCGACAGCCCGAGTTGCGCGCGGGCAGATTTTAATCTGCAAAAAGCTTCACGGAACTGGCACGAATAGATTGTTCTTAATAATACTTATACTATTGACAGGCCGGATTGTCAACGGCGGCTATAAGGCCGATTAGCCGAGAGGAAAGCCGTAGCTGTCCTTCAGCGCCTCTCGCAGCTCTGCAATATCGACATTGATAACGGGCACAGGGCGCAGGTGAGCCCGCGACTTTGAATTGTCCTTGATTCCACTGGCCGTCAGCAGGCAGACTACCCTTTCGTTTTGTTTGATTTCGCCCGACTGCCTCAGCCGGTACGCCCCCACCAGCGAAGAAACGGAAGATAGCTCGGAATACAACCCCTCCTCCGCCGCCAGTTTCTGTTGCATAGCCAGGACCTCTTCATCGCTGAAAACGATACTGCTGCCATTGGATTCCCACAAGGCCTTCAGCCCCTGATAAGTGCTCACATTCACCGCGATTGATACCGCCAGCGACGGGCTTACCGCCACCTCGGGCGCGTAGTCAAGCCCCTCCTTTAAAGCGATGCTCAACGAGCCGTATGCCTCAGCGGCCACCATTCGCGGGAGCTTATCGGTGAGACCAAGGATTTGCAATTCTTTGAAGCCCTTCCATACGCCGGCCAGCCCGTCGGCGAAGGCCACCGGCATAACAAAAACATCTGGAACTTCCCAGGAGAGAGCCTCTGCCACCTCGTAGGCAATCGTCTTATAGCCCTCAATGCCGTAGTAATTGGAGCCGCTAACCGGGTTAGTGTAAGTGCTGACCGGATACCAGCCGTAATGCCGAATACACTCCGCCATGAGAAGCCAGCGGTCGCTTGAACTATGGCAGGCGATGACCTTGCTGCCGTAGGACTGCATCAGGGCTTTCATGGACAGCGAAACATGTTCCATGGTAAAAATAACGCTCGGTATGCCCGCCCGCGCCGCATATGCGGCGGCCGCCATGCCGTGGTTCCCCGTTGACGATGTGGTTATCACAGGAGCAGCGATTTCCCTGGCCCTGGATACGGCCACGGAGCACAGGCGGTCTTTGAACGAGCAGGTGGGATTTCTGGCTTCATCTTTCACATAGAGCTCATCAATGCCGAACTGGGCAGCCAGCCGTGAGCATGGCACCAGGGGAGTCATGCCTTCTCCCATTGTAACGGCGCTCTCAGCGACAACGGGCAGCAATTCCCTGTAACGCCACAAGCTCATGTCTCGATTGTCGAAAGTCTGCCGGTTGATGTTCTTTTTGAGCATCTCATAGTCATACTCAACCGCCAAATTTGATATATTTGTCTCCGTACGACAGGCAGAACATCCGCCGAAATGCTCGCCCATGGGATACTCGCGGCCACATTTGAGGCAGCGCAGACCCTTTACCGCCGGATTATTCGTCAAACCGTTCACCTCCAGACAGCCAGCAAATCCTGGCAAACAGCATCATTTTTAAAGGCAAATCCAGAAAGGAGGCCATTCCCGAAATTTTAATGGCAGGAAATTGGTGGCATAGCAACATTTTAGCACGGATAATCGGATGATGCACAATTTAGGCACAACGCCCCGATTTACAAGCACATTAATGGCCTGCCCACCCAAAACTGGCATGTTTTAATGTCACGGGGGATTAGAAGCGCCGCACGCTGGCGGAAACTTTTATCGCGGGCAAAAATAGTGTATTATAAAAGAAACTGCATCAAAAGCCATGTTTTTACCGACCTCTTTCTCTTCAGCTAAGTATTGGCGCATTGCCGGACGGACTGCACCTGGCTATCAAGCCGGAAGCCCAGTGACTTCAGAATCCCCAAAATTTGCCTCAAACCCAGTATTAAAGACTGCCGCATTCTTCAGGGGTAGCTATTATCATGAAGCATGACGGCTATCGGCGTTACCATATTGAGACAAAGACGGCGCCGGACATCGCGCGCTGGCCTAACCGCTTCCGGGTGAAAGTGCAGAAACACAGGCTCTTGCTTTTCCTGATTGAAGAGTTCCTGCGCCACCGCACGAAGTTAAAGGTCATATTCAGCCGCCCCTGCATCTACGAAGTCTATGGCAGGCCGGTGGGGGGCATGGCCCCGCGAGAGCACATGTGCGTCGGCTGCCTGCGCTGCACCACAGAGCACCCCGACTGGGTAAAAATCTATCGCAATCCAGAATTTGAAAGGCAAGGGGACTCTTACTTCGCTGCGGAATATATCGATGCCATCCATTATGAAGCCCAGACCGGCAACATACCGGTGAAGGGGGCCGGCTTTCGCGGCAGGTTCGGCGGGGAGGGGTGGGACAGCATGTGGACCGATATGTCCGAGATAGTGCGCCCTACCCGCGACGGCATCCACGGTCGGGAGTTCATCTCCACCGTGGTTGACATCGGCGGGAAACCGCCCTTTCTCACCTTTGATGACAAGGGCACGCCGGCAGGAAAGACGCCGCAAATAGCATCACTCCCCCTGCCCATCCTATTTGACACTCCCCCCGCATCGGTGGAGCCTCTGGCCTTAGAAATCATCTCTGGAGCCGCCAAAGACAGCGAGACGCTGGTAATAGTTTCGATAGACGCCATCTCTAAATTCAAGCTAAGCGGAAGCCATGTCGTTCCACTTGTGCTCCCGGCGGAGCAAGATATGCTGAGCAATCTGGGCTTTGAGCCGGTGATGATTGAGATGGCCGAATGGGACGAAGAGTTTTATAAGAGACTCCGCTCGTCGTTTCCGTCAAGCCAGGTCTGGCTGCGCCTCGGTTTTGAAGATGAATTCCCGGAGAAACTCCTCCGCTGCGCCGATGCCGGCATAAGCGTCTTCCATCTCACCGCCGACTATCACGGCCACAGCCAAAACGGTGCCTTCATTCTCGACCTCATCCGCCGGGCCCATCAGGCCTTTGTTGATGCGGGACGCCGGGACGAGGTGACGCTGCTGGGCAGCGGAGGGATTATTGCTGCGGAGCATGTGCCCAAGGCGATAATCTGCGGGCTGGACGCGGTCGCCCTGGATACTTCTCCGCTGATTGCTCTCGAGGCAAGGATGGCAGGAGAATGTATTGATAGGGCTACAAGCCAGTTCCGCTTCGGCAGGAAGATGGACATTGCCTGGGGCGTGCAGCGACTGAAAAACCTGACGGCTTGCTGGCGCGACCAGCTTCTTGAGGTGCTGGGGGCCATGGGGCTGCGCGAAGTGCGCCGCCTCAGGGGAGAAACAGGCCGTGCCATGTTCCAGAAAGAACTGGAGCGAGAGGCGTTCAAAGGGATTGCGGGCTATGAAGAATAAGAAGACCGAGCAGGAACTCATCGTCGAAAAGCATACCCATTACCTGCGCAGGGGCTTTCACCTCTCGGCGGAAATGAGTTATGGTAAAATGCAGGCGCTGGGGGACTACCGATGGACGGCAGACCTCATCCTATCCACCCGCCTACAGGCGGAAACGGGCAGGCCGTCGAACAACGGCCTGGAGTACCGCGTGGGCAATTCGGGGGGAGGGTTCGACCTCCTGGACTTCAATTTCCTGCCCGAAGATAAGTGGCTTCCCGAGCAAACGCCAGTAGACACATCAATACCGCTCAACAGAAGGCCATATGACCCGAAGATTGAGATTCCCATCCCCTTTTACGGCGGTGGCATGTCCTATGGCTCCATCAGCGAACAGGTGATGCTGGCCAGGGCCAAGGCGGCAAAGCAGTGGAGCACATTCACCTGCACCGGCGAGGGCGGCTATCCTGAAGCGCTGGTGCCGTATAAAGACAACGTGATAACCCAGATTGCCACCGGCATGTTCGGAGTGCGCGAAGAGACCATCCAGTACGCCCCCATCGTGGAGTTCAAGTATGCTCAGGGAGCCAAGCCGGGGCTGGGCGGGCATCTGCTGGGAGATAAGGCAACGATGGCCGTAGCCAAGATGCGGGAATCCGTCCCCTGGGTGAGCCTCTTCTCTCCGTTCCCCTTCCATTCCGTTTACTCTGTGGAAGACCACAAGAAACATGTTGACTGGGCCAAGACCATGAGCCCGGATGCGCTGGTCAGCGTCAAGGTCTCCACCCCCACTGACGTTGATATGGTGGCGGTGGGGAGCTACTACGCCGGCGCCCATATCCTCCATATTGACGGGGGATATGGTGGCACAGGCGCCGCGCCGGAAATAGCCAAGAAGAACATCGCCATGCCCATTGAGCTTGCCATACCCCGGGTGCACCGCTACCTGCTGAATGAAGGCATCCGCGACGAGCTTGTGGTCATGGCAAGCGGCGGCATACGCACCGCCTATGATATCGCAAAATCCATCGCCCTGGGGGCTGATGGCGTCGTACTGGGCACTTCCGAGCTGGTAGCGCTAGGGTGCAGCCGCTGCGCCAACTGCGAGCGCGGACGCGGCTGCACCTACGGCATAACGACCACTGACGAAATCCTGTCCCTGTTCACCGACCCCGACTGGGGCGCCGAACGCCTGAGCAAACTATATGAGTCGTTCCAGTGGCAGCTCCGCGATATACTGCGCAGGCTGGGGCTGAAGAGCATTCGCGAACTGCGGGGCAGGACCGATTTATTGCTTTATCACGGCAAAGGGGCAAAGTAGCCGATGACACAGCAGGAGCTTGTCAGGAAAATCATCTCGTCCAGAGGTGATAATCTATTGTGCAGCGCGCCAGCCCCGCTGCACAAAAGCGAAACCGAGGGCGGCTGCGGCGTTATTGGCATTGCCTGCAACGAAAAAATTGCGGCGCGCCATCTACTACAGGCGCTGATACAGATGCGCAACCGGGGCAACGGCAAGGGCGGCGGCATCGCCGCGACGGGCCTGATTCCCGAAGAGCTTGGCGTGAGCAGAGA
>CAYWUK010000066.1:0-8506 GCA_964461475.1 uncultured Dehalococcoidaceae bacterium | reverse complement strand
CGCTTCGCTGACTTCAGCCACGGTAACCACAAAGCTCTGCCCGTCCGGCTGTTTGACCTTCAAGCGCTGGTTGACCTCCGGCTCCAGGCCCTCGGGGAATCGGCTGCGCTCAACCACCATCACCATTTCATCCCGGTGCGGGCCGTAGGCTTTATCCGCCTCTACCTTGAACGTCTTTGATTCACCGGCGTCCATCCCGACCACTGCCTGTTCAAAGTCAGGGATTAGCTGACCCTCGCCTATGGTAAATTGCAGCGGCTCTCCATCGGTGGAGGTATCAAACACCGAGCCATCTTCCAGTGTGCCGGTGTAGTGGACTTTCACCATGTCGCCCTTTTTTGCCTTTGCCATCGTCGCCTCCTTCAGTTTTATAGTTATAAATATCCCAAGGACGTATAAATCTTATTTAGGGGGTAAAAGTTTGACGAAAGCTATGGGAGGAATTTGACAGCCATCTCACGATTGATGGCCGCACGCAATTTTTAAATGTTATTTATTATAACATTTTTCCCCGGTGCTTGTAAAACTGGCGAGGCAGGCAAATTAACCCTTAAGCTTCTCTATAAACATGGGCACCACTTTGAACAGGTCGCCGACGATGCCATAGGTGGCTATTTCAAAGATAGGGGCATTGGGGTCGTCATTTATGGCCACGATGGTCTCCGAGGTCTGCATGCCCGCCATGTGCTGTACCGAGCCGGATATGCCGCAGGCAATATATAGCTTAGGGCAGACGGTCTTGCCGGTCTGCCCGACCTGATGGGAGTATGGAATCCAGCCCTCATCCACCGGCGGACGGGATGAGCCAAGCGCCGCACCCAGGGCATTGGCCAGCTCCTGCAATAGCTGGAAGTTCTCCGGCTTGCCAATTCCTCTTCCTCCTGAAACGATAATATCAGCATCCTCAATTTTTATGGCCTGGGTGATGTCTTCAACGAAGCTGAGCAACTTTGTCCTTGAGGTTACGCCTTCGTGGTCAAAGTCCACCTTTATTATCTGCCCTTTTTTCACTTTGTCCGGCGTGCCCTTTTTGAAGACGCGCGGGCGGACGGTTGCCATCTGCGGCCTGGCCGCCCGGCAGGTGATGGTGGCCATGATGTTGCCGCCGAAGGTGGGGCGAGTCTGGAGGAGGAGCCTGTTCTCGGCGTCAATGTCAAGCCCGGTGCAGTCGGCGGTGAGCCCGGTCTTCAACACGGCCGCCACGCGGGGGACGAGCGCCCTTCCCAGGGCGGTGGCGCCGGCGATGAATGCCTCCGGCTTATGCTGCTGAATTAGCTCGGCGAGCTTCTGTGTATATATGTCCTCCTGGTTATCGGCCAAAGCCGGGCTATCCACAAGATATACCTTATCAGCACCATGGGCGATTAGCTGTTCGCTTTCGGCGACGCCGTGCCCGAGGCATACCGCACATAGCTCCGTCCCCAGCGCACTGGCCAGCTCTTTGCCCTTGGATAGCAGCTCATAGGCCACGCCTTTAACTTTGCCGTGGTGCTGCTCGGCGAAGACCCAGATCCCGCGATGGCTGTCGCTTATCCGCGGGGCTTCTTCAACTTCCTCAATGCTTATGGCGTCGTAGTCGCAGGCTTCCACGCAAAGGCCGCACAGCGTGCAGCCTTCCAGCACCCGGGCTTTATCATCCACCATTTCCAGAAGGCCAAGCGGGCAGGACTCTATGCAGTTGCCGCAGCCGATGCATTTCTCGGGGTCAATCAGAAGTCCCATATCATCTCCAAATCTAGCTTAAGCCGGCGTCCCTCAGCTTGCCGACCAGACAGTCTATCTGCGCTTCCAGCTCTCCCTGCAAGATTTCGCCGCGGCGGATCCTCTGCGGGAAGAATATCTTGATTACCTTGGTGAATGAGCCAGAAAGCCCCACCGCTTTTTCGTCAACTCCCAGCCCTGCGGCGTTCCATACGGGGATGGAGGCGCTCTTCGACTTCATAATGCCGCGCAGCGAGGGGAGGCGGGGCACGTTAATCTCTTTCACAACCGTGATTATCGCCGGCAGGGGAGACTCGATGACTTCGTAGCCTTCATCAACCATGCGCTTTACGCGCATATGGCCATCGGCTATCTCTTCTATCGCGCTGACATAGGCAATGAATGGAATGTCCAGCATCTCGGCCATCTCCGGGCCCACCTGCCCGGTATCCCCATCTATCGTCTGCCGGCCACAGATTATGATGTCGTATTGCCCCAGCTTGTCCATCGCCTTGCCCAAGGTGAAGGCGGTGGCCCAGGTATCGGCGCCGGCGAAGGCGCGGTCGCTCAGCAGGATGGCCTCGTCAACGCCCACCGAAATGGCTTCCCTGAGCGCCTTTTCCGCCTGTGGCGGCCCCATGCTGATGGCGGTGACCTTGCCGCCGTAACGCTCCTTCAGACGCACGCCTTCCTCCAGGGCATAGGTATCAAAGGGATTGATTATGGTCTCAATTCCCTCTCTTACGAGGGTGTTGGTCTCCGGGTTGATTTTAACGCTGGTGGTGCCGGGGACCTGCTTCAGGCAGACGACTATGTTCAATCCGTCCTTCCCTTTCTCTTCCTGAGTTCAATGGCGATGGCGTTCCTCAAGACCTGGTTGGAGCCTTCATAAATCTGGGTGATTTTGGCGTCCCGCATCATCTTTTCAATTGGATAGTCCTTCATGTAGCCGGCCCCGCCGCAAATCTGCACGGCGTCTGTGGTTACCTTCATCGCCGTGTCCGAGGCGAATACCTTGGCCATGGCCGACTCCTCGGTAACCTTTCTGGCGCCGCTGTCCACGGTCCGGGCCGCGGCATAGATTAGCGCCCGCGCTGCTTCAACGCGGGTGGCCATATCGGCCAGGATATCCTGGACTACCGGCAGAGAGATAAGCGGCTGGCCAAACTGTATGCGTTGATTGGTGTAGTCAACGGCGGCCTCCAGCGCCCCCTGCGCCACCCCCAGCGCCTGGGCGCCGATGCCCGGACGTGAGCGGTCAAAGAGCCTCATCGCCTGGATGAAACCCAGGCCCTCTTTGCCAATCAGGTTCTCTGCGGGGACGAGGCAGTTGCGGAAGACGAGCTCCCTTGTGGCGGAGGCGCGGATGCCCATCTTCTTTTCCTTCTTGCCGAAGGTAAAGCCCGGCGTGTCCTTCTCCACCAGCAGGGCGCTGGCGCCGCGAGGCCCTTTGCTCTTGTCGGTCAGTGCGATAACCGTGTATATCTCGGCTTCGCCTCCGTTGGTGATGAACTGCTTGGTGCCGTTGAGCAGATAGCCGCCCTCCACCTTCTCCGCCGTCGTTTTTATGGCGCCGGCATCGCTGCCTGCCGTCGGCTCGGTCAGGGCGAAGGCGCCCAGCCTATTGCCGGCGGCGATATCGGGAAGGTATTTCTTTTTCTGAGCTTCGCTTCCATATTCCAGCAGCGTCATAATGCCGAGGGAGCTGGCCGCGTAGCTCACCGCCACGGCACTGCACACCCGGCTCAGTTCTTCCACAACCAGGCATAGCTCAAGGCACCCCCCACCCAGTCCCTCGTATTCTTCGGGGACGAAAACGCGGAACAAATCGGCAGCGGCGAGCTCTTTCATTATCGCCCAGGGGAATTCCTCAGACTCATCAAGCTCGGCGCGGACCGGCAGAATCCTCTCCTCGGCTACCTTTCTCGCCAGGCTCTTAATCATTTTTTGTTCTTCGCTAAAGAAATATTCCAAGTTAACGCTCCTCTCTCTGCGAATGGCGCTTGCCCCTCTTAATTAAAAGTATATCATCATATTGTCTGAATTGGCTATAATGGAGGTGTCTGTGATCGCTGCCTGGGGTCTGCCAACAGTTGCCGAATTCCCAAAAGTAGCTTCTTGTAGTAATATATATATAATCAAAATCGCATACCGCATGTCAAGCTGGCTGAAGGAGGTGAGCCTAATGGAAGCTAAGGCATTTGTTCTGATTGAGACGGCAGTGGGCAAGAGCAAGGAGGTCGTCCGCGCCATCCGCGGTCTGGAGGCGGTGACTTCGGTGGACCCGGTGACCGGGCCCTATGACGTTATCGCCGTTGTTCAGGGAAAGACTCTGGACGAAATCGGCACCCTGGTCACCGAAAAAATCCACCCTATATCCGGCATTTCCAGGACGGTTACCTGCATGGCGATAAAATAAGCTGGGAATTCGGATGGATTTTCGGTTCAGCGAAGAGCAGGAACGATTCAGGCAGGAAGTCCGTGATTTTCTGGAAGAAGAGCTTAAGCTGGGGACTTTCCAGCCGAGCTGCGATGGTTGGATAATAGGCCATTCGCCGAAATTTACCAGGAAAGTGGCGCGGAAGGGCTGGATAGGCCTTACCTGGCCCAGGGAATACGGCGGGCAGGGGAGAAGCTATATCGACCGGCTCATCCTCACCGAGGAGATGCTGCGCTACGGGGCGCCGGCCGCTTGCCACTGGTTTGCCGACCGCCAGATAGGCGGCTCTATCCTCCATTACGGCACTGAGGAGCAAAAGAGGGAGCTGCTGCCCCGCATAATAAGGGGGGAGGCATATGTTGGCCTGGGGATGAGCGAGCCCGAGGCTGGCTCGGACCTGGCTTCGCTGCAGACCAGGGCCGTTGCCGATGGCGATGAATATGTAATCGACGGGCAGAAGGTGTGGACCAGCGGCGGTTCCTTCATGAACTGCATGTATCTGGTGGCCAGGACAGACCCTGAAGCGCCCAGGCACAAGGGCATCAGCGAATTCTTCTTCGATTTGAATTTGCCCGGCATCACCGTTCGTCCCCTGATAGATATTACCGGGCGCCATCACTGGAATGAGGTATTTTTCGACGGCGTGCGCGTCCCCGGGACTTGCCTCATCGGGGAGAAGAACAGGGGCTTTTACCAGATTCTCAACCAGCTTGACTATGAGCGCAGCGGCATGGAGCGTCTCATGGGCAACTACCCGCTCTTTTCTGCAATCATCCAGTACGCCAAGGAGACAAGGCGCAACGGCAGGCCTCTGTCCGAAAACCCGCTAGTCCGCAGCCGGCTGGCCCAGCTCAAGGTTGAATTTGAGGTCGGGCGACTTCACATCTATCGCATCGCCATGATTATGGATGAAGGGCACGCCCCCAACTGGGAGTCCGCCATGAGCAAGGCATACGGCACCACCTTTGAGCAGCGCCTGGCCAGCGCGGCTATGGACATTCTGGGGCTTTACGGGCAGCTCAAACCCGAATCCCCCCATGTGCCCGTAAAGGGCATGGCTTATGACTCATATCTGTCATCCAAGGGCTACAGCCTCCAGGCGGGCACCACGGAGATACTGAAGAACATCCTGGCCATGAGGAAGCTGGAGCTGCCGGGCCAGTAGGAGCTTTAATTTACGATGATTTTGACATCGAATGAGAGGGAATATGGACCTGGCTCTCTCTGAAGAACAGGAAATGCTGAGGACAATGGCGCGCGACTTCCTTGCTGCCAAACTCCCCAAGGCAACCGTGAAGGAGATGGAGGAGAGCGAGGCAGGGTATTCGGCGCAGCTCTGGAAGGAGATGGCCGACCTGGGCTGGATGGGTTTAGCCTTGCCGGAGAAGTATGGCGGCGCCGGCATGAGCTTCCTTGACTTGGCCTTCGTGCTGGAGGAGATGGGGCGGGCCTGCCTGCCCGGCCCCTTTTTCTCAACGGTGGTTCTCAGCGCCTTGCCCGTTCTGGATGCCGGGAGCGAGGCGCAAAAGGAGGAGTACCTGCCCGGCATAGCCAGGGGGGAGGTAATCTTCACCCTGGCCCTGACTGAGCCCGGCGCAGGCTACGACGCGGCCTCAATTGAGGTTGAAGCCAGCGCCGATAAGGACGCCTATATCATCAATGGCACCAAGCTCTTCGTTCCCGACGCCCACATCGCCGACTATCTGCTGTGCGCAGCCAGGACTGGCAGAGGGACGAAACCGGAGGACGGCATCACCCTTTTTGTGGTTGATGCCAAAAGCCCCGGCTTGAGCTGCACGGCCTTAAAAGCCATGGCCGGCGATAAGCTCTGCGAGGTAGCTTTCAACAAGGTGAGCGTGCCTGCGGAGAACGTATTGGGCGCGGTGGGTGAGGGTTGGGTGGTGGTAAATAGGGCGATTGAGCGCGCGGCGGCGGCGAAGTGCTGTGAGATGGTGGGCGCCATGCAGCAGGTGCTGGATATGACGGTTGACTATGCCAGAGAGAGAAAGCAGTTCGGCCGGCCCATCGGCAGCTTTCAGGTGATACAGCACTATTGCGCCGACATGCTGACCGACGTGGAGGGCGCCCGGCTGAGCAGCTACCAGGCTGCCTGGATGATGTGCGAGGGGCTGCCCTGCGCCGAGCAGGTGGCCGTGGCCAAGGCCTGGGCGGGGCAAGCCACGGAGCGCATCCTGGCACTGGCGCACCAGATTCATGGCGCCATCGGCGTTACCATAGACCATGATTTGCACTATTACACCAGGCGGCTCAGGGCGGCGGCGAGCACCTTCGGCGATGCCGATTTCTGCCGGGAGATAGTAGCCCGGGAGATGGGGCTTTAGGGGCTTTTCTCCCCCTGCCGACTCATCGCTTCAAGTTTTTTCAGCACCTCGTCCACCGTTTCTTCGGCGGTGGAAGCGCCTGCGGTTACTCCTATGCTGTTTTTCCCTTTGAGCCAGGCGGGTTGAATTTCTGCGGCCGTTTCAATTAAGTGCGTCTCGGTGACTCTGGAGCATAGCTCGGCGAGGCGGTTGGTGTTGGCGCTGGAACGGCCTCCGACGACGAGCATCACATCTACCCTCCCCGCCAGTGCCAGGGCTGCTGTCTGACGCTGCCTGATGTCGTGGCATATGGTATCAATGACGCGTATCTCGGAGTCTTTCCCAAAGACAATGTCAATGACCTTCTTGACGAATTCTACGAATTTAGCCGGTATCTGGGTGGTCTGCGACAGAATGCCCAGGCGACGCGGTATAGGGTCGAGTCGTGCTATATCCTTCTCATCAAGGGTGGCTATCCCCTTGCCGCCGGTCCAGCCCAGAACGCCCTTGACCTCGGGATGGCCGGCATCGCCATATATGATGACGAAGAAGCCGGAATCGGCCAGCCTGCGGGCGGCGATTTGTGCCCTATTGACGAAAGGACAGGTAGTGCTGATAATATCAATCTCGCGACCCCTGATTTTCTCTTCAAGCTGAGGGGTTATGCCGTGAGAGCTGGTAACTACCGTATCGCCCTTT
This sequence comes from uncultured Dehalococcoidaceae bacterium, assembly GCA_964461475.1. GTDB lineage: Bacteria > Chloroflexota > Dehalococcoidia > Dehalococcoidales > RBG-16-60-22 > CAYWUK01. The sequence goes on along the minus strand of CAYWUK010000066.1, from coordinate 1,345 downwards.
ATATTGTCCGCATCTTCAACAACCCTGACGCCAACCTCCGCCAGTTTTTGCAGCACCTGCTGGTTATGCACCACGGCCCCCAGGGTCTCCACCCCATCGCGCTCACTGGCGAGCTTCTCCAGTATATCGATGGCCCGCCTCACGCCGAAGCAGAACCCCGTTTTATCTGCCTTTTCAATCCTCATTGTTTGCTTACGCCCCCGCTGTAATTCCCCCTGTATTCCGAGGGAAGTAGCTCAGCGATATGCTCCATTATGGAATCGGTTAGCTCAAGAAGGTCGGCCTTGCTCAGTTTACCATTTGCCGTCGGAGGCTGGAAAGGCCGGCCGATATTAACCGTGATGCGCGGACGGCGCAGCCACCAAGTTTTGCCCCTGACCTTCTCCGTTCCGCTTATTCCTGCCGGGAGTATGGGAACGCCGAGGCGCGAGGCGATGAGCGCCGACCCAGCGAAGGCTGGCTGAAGCCGGATGTCTTTGCTGCGCTGTCCCTCGGGAAACATGACCAGCGATACCCCCTTATTAAGCCAGTGCTCCGCCTGCTGCAGCACTTTTCTGTCCAGCCGTCCCCGGCGTACCGGGAAGGCGCCGCAGTTGCGTATGAAATACCCTGTGAATCTGGGGCGGAACAGCTCTTCCTTGGCCATGAACACCTTCTTCAGGTCGATGCTCACGCCGAGAACAGGGGGGTCTGCCAGGCTGAGGTGGTTGGCTACGATTAGCAGGGGGCCATGGCCGGGGACATTCCCCTTTCCCTCCACCCGCCAGCGAGTGAGGAGGAACAGCACCACCCTTGTTATAAACCTGCCGACGTAATAAAACCAGGGCATTACTTGCTAATTATAGCATCCCGCGCGAGTTTAAAGATAATCAAGCAAACAGGCTTGATGTTACCAAATTCGCAGGACTAAGTTCAATATTGCCCCCACCACCAGGGCAGAGGTAATCATTATACCGGCCGATTTGAGCATGCTGGAGATGCCGAGTTCCCTGATGAGCACGCTAAAGGTGGCAATGCAGGGGAAAAACATCGCCAGCACCACGCTGCCGACGACCAGTTGCGGTGCGGTAAGGTTCAGCGGGACCAGCATCCCCACGGCGGCATCTTTGCGCAGGAAACCGATCACCAGAGCAACCACCGCCTCTTTAGGTAAACCCAGTATGCCGGTAACCACCGGGGCGGTGACATCGGCAATGGCTTCAAAAATGCCGAGCGTATAAAGAATGTTGATGCCCAGCACCGCCAGCAGCATGATGGGCAGGGCTTCTTTGAGGAAGCCGTAAACCCTCATCCACAGTTTCTCCAGCACACTGCGCCATATCGGCAGGCGGTAGGGGAGGATTTC
>CAYWUK010000065.1:7579-8678 GCA_964461475.1 uncultured Dehalococcoidaceae bacterium | reverse complement strand
AGGCCTGCGCGTAGAGCACCTCTTCGCGCACGATACGACCAAATACGCCCTGTTGCTTGAAGCGGCAAAGGAGCTTGTCCGAGAAGGAGGGGTCAGGGCCATAACGAGTTGCTGTGGCTTTATGGCGTTATTTCAGAAAGAGCTTGCCAGCCAGCTTGATGTGCCTGTCTTCCTGTCAAGCCTCCTCCAGGTGCCCTTTATCTCCAGGACGCTCGGCGAGGGCGAAAAGGTAGGAATACTGACGGCCAACGCTAAATCACTTGATAGCTCCCTGCTGGAGAGGGTGGGGGTTGATAGCTCCATACCCATCTATATAAAGGGCATAGAAAACAAGGAAAACTGGTACAAGACGATTGTTATTGAGGAAGGAACGCTTGATCCCGAAAAATTAGAGGCCGAATTGGTATCTCTAGCTGAAGAAGCGATTAAGGAAGAGCCCAAGATCAAGGCCATACTTCTGGAGTGCAGCTGCATGCCGCCTTATGCCGCAGCAGTCCAGGAAGCTGTGAACCTCCCCGTTTTCGATTTCATAACCATGATTAACTACGTCTATTCAGCCGTGGTCAAGAAGCGATACCAGGGATTCATATAAAGCTTCTCCGCCTGATTGAAGATATCAGCACGGCCGCCACCAGCAAAGCCCCCGCCTCAGCCAGGAACGCCATAGCATATCTGCCGCTGGCATCAAAAATGAGCCCGCCCATAAGTGGGCCGATGGCCCCCCCGATTCCAGCGCCAATCTCCAGCAAACCGTATGCTGAGCCGATTGTTCCCAGCTCAAAGGTATCGCCGATGAGAACTCCCACACAATTACCGAAGCCGCCAATGGCAAAACCGTAAACCAGCGCAAACAGATAAAGCTCCCGCAACTGCCGTATCCAGACCAGCCAGACCATGGCCCCCAACATGAGCAGCACACTGATGATTACAGCCAGTTTTCTATTGATTCTATCTGAGAAAGTGCCCATGACTATCCTGCCGGCGATGCTCGTCCCCCCTATCAGACTGAGCACAGTAGCTGCCTGCTCGGCAGAGAAGCCTATATCGGTGATATGGGGGACGAGGTGGGTGAATATCAGGAACAGGCAGGAAGCAAAGG
>CAYWUK010000065.1:0-7569 GCA_964461475.1 uncultured Dehalococcoidaceae bacterium | reverse complement strand
GATGAAGAAGATGCGCCAGAAATTGCCATCCCTAAATAACTGCGATGGAGAAAAGCCAACCGGCCGTGCGTCATTCGCCTCTACTTTCACATCAGCAAGGCGCGGACTGACTCCATCAGGTCGGGCGCCAATTTCATAAGGGCTGGTCTTTAACAGCCTGGAAAGGGGGATGACCACCAGCCAGGCGAGCATTCCCATTATGATATAGGCCATTCGCCAGCCCAGGCTAATGATAAGATAGGTAGCAAGCGGCGCCATTACCAGCGTCCCCATCCCCTGCCCCGAGCCGGAAATGCCCAGGGCTAGTCCACGCTTTTTGTCAAACCACCTGGCAATCACTGCCGCCAGCACCACAAAAGCAGCACCTGTGCCCATGGGCAACAGCAGGGCATAAGTTATGAACAGTTGCCATGCAGCATTGGTCTGGCTTGTCAGAAGCAGGCTTAAGCCGGCAAAAAGGCCCATCGTAAGGAAAAGGACCCTCGGCCCGTATCTGTCCGAGGCCCAGCCGCCAACAAAAGCGCACAGGCCAATAAGTATCAGGTTGAGAGAAAGGACAGCAGATGTCGCCGCGCGCGTCAGGTGGAATTCGCCCGCCAGAGACTTGAAAAAGACGCCAAAGGAAAGGTTTATGCCAAGCAGGGTGGTGGCGATTACAAGCAAGACTGCCACCACCACCCAACCATAGAACAACCTTTTCTTAAATGTCAAGATGTCCGCAAACATAGATGCTCCGAAGTCGAATAAGGCTTAATCCTGCTCCTCATGTTTGGCCGCAGGGACCACTTTCACTTTGCCCTGGTCGGCGTCAAGAATAAAGCTAAGGTGAAAGCTACAGCGGCAACGAAGGCAGCGATAAGGAAAGCCGCCTGATAGCTCCCGCTGATATCGTATATATATCCGGTCAACACCGGGCCGATGGCAGCCCCAATACTGAAGCCAATGGCGTTTGTCGCCAGTATCAGGGCAAGCGAGCTCAGCCCGAAAAGCGTCGCGGTTGTGGCCGGCCATTGCGCCTCGCAACCACCGTAGCCGAAACCGTAGATTATGGCGAACACAAAAAGCGCCCATTCCGCTCTTGCCTGCGCCAGCCACAGAAAAGCCACACAGACCAGGCTGAAACCGATGAGTAAAACCTTCCTGTTCCCAATTTTGTCGGCGGCGCTGCCCAGCACCAGCCTGCCCGCTATGCCCACCCCGCCCACCGTCGCTATAAGTCCGGCAGCGGTTGCCGCTGGAACTCCCAGCCCGGTGGCGTTCGGCACCACGTGCACCATGGTAACAAATATGCAGAAGCCGGAGCCGAAGGACATAAAGAAAAGGAGCCAGAACTGGCGAGTAGAAACTGCTTCGCGCAAGGTAAATCCTTTCCCCCGTGGTTGTTGCCCGGCTTCATTCTCTCCCTCTCCGCCATAAGGCGACAGCCCCATCCCGGCGGGGTCGTAGCGCATGAACTGAGAAGCAATCACCGCCACCAGGCCCACGGCAACGCCCATTATCACAAACGAAGTGCGCCAGTCGTAAATGGATATAAACCAGCTGGCCAGAGTGGGCCCGATTATGGTACCGACGCCCGTGCCGGTCACCACGATGCCTATCATCGTGTTCCTCTTCCTGCTAAACCACCGCGCCACTGTGGACATCAGCGGAACGTAGGAGCCAGCCATGCCGACGCCTATTATGCCGTAGAAAAGGTCTATCTGCCAGATGGCATTGACCCGCGACATCAGGACATAACCCACACCGAGCAGCAAGCCACAAACCGTTACCACTACGCGGGGGCCAAGTTTATCCGTGACCCTGCCCACGACAATAGCGGCAATGCCCTGCGTAACCCAGGAGAGGGAGAAGGCCAATGAGGTCATCGCCCTGGTCCAGCCAAACTCAGCCAGCAGCGAATTAAAAAAAACGCCGAAAGAATTATACGTGCCTATCATCGACACCATGAGCAGAAAGCAAATAATGACGATGATATAGCCATAGAAAAACCCGGGCCCGGCCCTGGCTGGCCGCCCAACTTGCTGGTTAGTCATAACAAGCTCGTTTCATATAACGCATCCTGGGGCCTAACTTAAAAAGCGCCCTTCTTAGCCGGAGCCGTCGCATTCAGCAGGCTGTATTTCCAAAATTAGCTGCAAGCGGAATAAATCGCCGCTAAACCGGAATTTCCACCGTTACGCTCGTGCCTTTGCCCACTTCGGAACGTATAGCGATATTCCCGCCCAGCAATCTGGCACGTTCCTGCATCCCGGCCAGGCCAAGCTTGCCGCTTCTGGCCAGGTTATCAATTGCCCCGGGGACGGCAAATCCTTTGCCATCATCCCTGATGGTTATCTTCATCTCTTTCTCGCCCGACTCAACATCTATCCCAACTTCGGTGGCCTGAGCATGGCGCCAGGCATTCCTCATCGCCTCCTGAACTATGCGGAATAGCACCAGCTCCGCCTCCTCAGGAAGACGGCGCTCCTCGCCGGATATGTTCACCCTTACCTTCAGCCCGGAGTACTTCTCCACATCCGAGGCAAGCCATTGCAAAGCTGGCAGCAGGCCGAGGCGGTCAAGGGCGGCGGGGCGGAGGTCCTGGCTTAAACGGCGTATGTCCTGCATTACATCGTTGACCTGCTGCCTGAGCTCCTCCAGGTCAAGGCGACTCTTCTCATCCAATCCTTCACCATTCGAAGCAAGGCCGTCCAGCCTGCGGGATAGCACCACAAGGGACTGAATGGTATCGTCATGCAACTCGCGGGAGATGCGTTTTCTCTCTTCTTCCTGGGCCTTGGTAACCTGCTGCAAATAGAAGCGCAGGTTCTCCTGCATCCCGCGCAGCTGCTCGGCCACTTCCTGCTGCCTCTGGTAAAGGCGCGCATTCTCCACGGCGACGCCAATCTGGTTGCCTATAGCCTTGAGCAGCTCAACCTCTTCCGGCTGAAACGAGCGGCGACTGTGCATGGCGACGCAAAGGGTGCCATTTACCCTCGCCTTTGAGCTGAGCGGCACTATGAGCTGGGAATGAATGTTATACCTGCTAACCACCTCCCTGGTAAGACGACCGTCCTGCGCTGCATTCTCAGCAAAAAGCGGTTCGCCGGACTGTGCCACCCTGCCGCTGAAGCCCTCTCCCAATTTAAGCCTGTCCACCCCCCGCACAAATTCATCGGGAATCCCCCGATGAACAGCCATTTCCAGCTCACCTGCTTCTTCATTTAACAGAAATATCCAGGCAGCGTCAACCTGCATGACATCAACCACGCTATCAATAGCAGCGTCCAGGACCTGCCCCAACTCCAGCGATTGAGATATGGTGCTGGATATCCGGTTCAGGGCGGCCAGACGCTTTTCATCTTGCTTTATGGTCTCAATATGAGCTTCAAGCTCCTGGTGTGTAACCTCAAGCTGCCTGCGGTATTCCCGTTCGCGCCGCAGCGAGGCGAAGCTGATGGCCAGCACGTTGCCGAGGATGAAAACGGCACTGGTCTCAAAAAGGGAATCCCTGGGATATTGCGAAATAAAGATGGCGCGCGGCAGCATGCAGGCAAGGGCTGCCAATGAAGTGATAATAGCCCCCCTCCAGCCAAACATGAAACCAGCCCAGACTATGGGCGCCAGATAGAGAATGCGCTCAAAAGAATGCCGGTCTATCCCCAAGCCAGCTATGAAGTCGGTAATAAATGATGGGTGTTGCAATACTTCCCTATAATGGGGAAGCGTAATGAGGGTGAGCAGAAGCAGGATAAGCCAGAAACGCGGTTTAATCAGTAAATTCCTCAGCCACCTGAACGATAAATAATTCACCATACCTGTACTCTGGCCAAGTGCGCTCAGGGAATATCTTTAAGAGTAATCCAGCCCTCTTTCAGGGCCCGCACCACAGCCTCGGTGCGCGAGCTGACCTGCAGCTTATTAAAGATATGGCCCAGGTGAGCCTGAACGGTGCGCAGGCTCAAACAAAGCTCACCGGCGATGTCCTGGTTGCTCAAACCGCGGCATGCCAACTTGAGCACTTCCATCTCCCGCTCGCTGAGCACCTCCGCAGGCCTCTGCTTTTGAGCCCCGCCACCGGCCGGCGCGAAGCGGTTCAGCACCTTGCGGGCAATCGCCGGGTGAAGCACCGACTCCCCGGCATATACGGCTCGGACGGCGTCAACCAGCTCCTGGCCGCGCACGCTTTTCAACAGGTAGCCAGCCGCCCCAGCTTCAAGAAGGCTAAAGATGAATTGGTCGTCGTCATAGGCGGTAAGAATCAACACCGATATGTTGGGATAAAGCGCCTTGATTTGCTTCGTGGCCCCGATGCCATCGAGCCTGGGCATGGAGATATCAACTATGGCGACATCCGGCTTGCCGCTGCCGGCCAGCCTCACCGCCTCCTCGCCATCGGCAGCCTCGGCAACCACCTCCATGTCCGCTTCCTGTTCCAGAATCTGGCGGGTGCCCTCCCGCACCACGGCATGGTCATCGGCGATTAATACCTTTATACTGCCCAAAACGGCAACCCTCCTTGCTGGCTAACACTATCATACCCTTTTTCCGCAGCGGTCTCAACTGGCCAACCAGCTTATATCAGGCACTATCTTATAATATAAAGCTAAATGGGGTATAATGCGATTACACGATAACACCATGGCGAGATGAAGATAAAAAGACAATTGAACCTTCACGAAAGCGGGGGCATGCCATGAAGGAACGCCAGAAGCAGAAGCGGGTCGTCATTGAGGCGGTGAAGCCTGAGGTTGACTGCGGCCGCTTCCCCATCAAACGAATCGTTGGCGACAGAGTGGTTGTTGAGGCCGATATCTTCGCCGATGGCCACGACGTGCTTTTAGCCCTGTTGCTTTACCGCAAGGAAAACGCCCCCCGCTGGACAGAAGTCCCCATGGAGCCCCTGGGCAACGACCGCTGGCGCGGGCATTTTGCCATCACCGAGCTGGGGCGCTACCATTATACCTTCATGGCCTGGGTTGACCAGTTCAAGTCATGGCGGCATGGCCTGGAGAAGAAGACTGAGGCCAAACAGGATGTCTCCGTTGACCTGCTCATAGGAGCGCAGCTTATCGCTGAGGCGAGCAAGCGCTCCTCCAGCCAAAATGCCTTAACCCTGCGTGAATGGGTGGCATTCCTGCGCTCCACTGAGAAAAAACAGGCAGCGAAAATAAAACTGGCCTTGAGCGAAAAGGTGGCCTCATTCATGTCCAGATACCCGGATAGAGAGTCTGCCACCCTCTATGACAAAGAACTGAAGATAGTTGTCGACCGGGAGAAGGCCCGTTTCAGCACCTGGTACGAACTCTTCCCGCGCTCGTGCGCCGCCGGGCCGGGAAAACATGGCACATTTAAAGACTGCGAGCAGCGCCTGGATTATATTGCAAACATGGGCTTTGATGTCCTCTATCTGCCCCCCATCCACCCCATCGGCCACAGTAACCGCAAGGGGAAGAACAACAACACCACCACCACCCAGGATGACCCCGGCACCCCCTGGGCCATCGGCGCGGAGGAGGGCGGGCATAAAACAATCAACCCCAAGCTCGGCACGCTGGACGACTTCCGCGACTTCACGGCAAGAGCAAGACAGCGCGGGCTTGAGGTCGCTTTAGACCTGGCCTTCCAGTGCTCCCCCGACCATCCTTATGTCAAGGAACACCCGGAATGGTTCCGCTGGCGCCCGGACGGCACGGTGCAGTATGCCGAAAACCCGCCCAAGAAATACCAGGATATTTACCCCCTGGAATTTGAGACCGCCCACTGGCAGGAGCTATGGCAGGAACTCAAGAGCGTGGTCCTCTTCTGGATAGAGCAGGGCATCCACATCTTCCGCGTGGACAATCCCCATACCAAGCCCTTCGCCTTCTGGGAATGGCTCATCGGCGAAGTAAAAAAGGAGCACCCGGACGTGCTCTTCTTTGCCGAGGCCTTCACCCGACCCAAAATAATGTACCAGCTGGCCAAGCTGGGCTTCAGCCAGTCCTATACCTATTTCACCTGGCGCAACACCAGGTGGGAACTGACCCAGTATTTCACCGAGCTCACTCAAACAGAGGTCAAGGAGTTCTTCCGCCCCAATCTCTGGCCAAACACCCCTGATATCTTGAATGATTACCTCCGCGATGGGGGACGCACCGCATTTATGGTGCGGCTGGTGCTGGCAGCCACCTTAGGTGCCAGTTATGGGATTTATGGCCCCGCCTTTGAACTCTGCGAAAACCGCCGCAAAGATAAGACGAGCGAAGAGTATCTGGACTCGGAAAAGTACGAAATAAAACACTGGGATATTGAACGCCCGGATAGCCTCAAGGACTTCATCGCCGGGGTGAACCGCATCCGCAGGGGAAACCCCGCCCTGCAGGACGACTCCGGCCTGCGCTTTCACGCAACGGACAATGAGCAACTTATTTGCTACAGCAAACGCACGGAAGACCGCACCAATGTGATACTGGTCGTGGTGAACCTGGACTGCCGATACAAACAGGTGGGCTGGGTGGGGCTTTCCCTTGAGGAGCTGGGGCTTGACTCAAGCCGCCCCTACCAGGTAAAAGACCTGCTCAATAAATCCCTGTACACATGGCAGGGGCCGCGGAATTATGTGGAGCTTAACCCTGCCGTCTTTTCCGCCCACATCTTTCGGGTAAGCCAGCAGATTGTCACCTGAGCGGGTTTCAGGTATCATATGTAACAAAGGTTATCGCCATGGCAGCTTATAATAAAAGATACTTCTGGCGGGACGATGACCCCCTCTGGTATAAGGACGCCGTCATCTACGAGCTTCACGTCCGCGCCTTCAAGGACAGCGACGGCGACGGCATAGGCGATTTCCCTGGTCTCACCGAGAAGTTGAACTATCTCCAGGACCTCGGCGTAACAGCCATCTGGCTCCTCCCCTTCTACCCATCGCCGTTCAAGGACGACGGCTACGACGTCTCGGACTACACCAATATCCACCCCACATACGGGACGATGCACGACTTCAGGGTCTTCCTCAGGGAGGCCAACTACCGCGGCCTGCGCGTGATTAACGAGCTGATACTTAATCATACCTCCGACCAGCACAAGTGGTTCCAGCGGGCGCGGCGGGCAGCTCCCGAAAGCCAGTCTCGCGACTTTTACGTCTGGAGCAACACCTGGGACAAATACAAGGAAGCACGGATAATCTTTAAAGACTTTGAGTCATCCAACTGGACATGGGACCCGGTGGCCAAAGCTTATTACTGGCACCGCTTTTATTCGCACCAGCCCGACCTCAATTTTGATAGTCCAGAGGTGCGAGAGGCTATGCTGCGCGTGATGAGCTTCTGGCTCAACCTGGGCATCTCCGGGCTCCGCCTTGATGCAGTGCCCTACCTGTATGAGCGGGAAGGCACCAACTGCGAGAACCTTCCGGAGACGCACGAATTTCTCAAAGAGCTGCGGCGCCAGGTAGACCAGCGCTTCCAGAACCGCATGCTTCTGGCAGAGGCAAACCAGTGGTCGGAGGACGCCATCGCCTACTTCGGCAATGGAGACGAGTGCCACATGGCCTACCACTTTCCCCTCATGCCTCGTATGTTCATGGCCATTCGTATGGAAGACCGTTTC
>CAYWUK010000064.1:0-8682 GCA_964461475.1 uncultured Dehalococcoidaceae bacterium | reverse complement strand
GCATCGACCCCGGATTTTTCACACAGAATCTTTTCCGCTATCGTCTTGCCCATATCGTCAGGCGCCCTTTCAGTCAGAGTAAAACAATGGCATGCTGCGCATTATGACATCTTCAATTGTCTCAGGCTTTTGCTTCGGCGGGAGGGGCTTCCAGGCCGTATTTGCGCTTGAGGAACTGCAAGCCAGTTATAGGATACAAAGCAGCTATGAGCACATCGCCAATATCCTGGGTAAAGTCCTTCACCAACTCCCTGGCCTTGTCCAGCTCGGGCTCAATTATATCGGCAGGGCGACAGGTAATCGGCGTCCTGCCCCGCTTATAGTTCTTGAGCACTATTTCCTGCACTTCAGGGTCGATGGGCGCCGGCGGCCTGCCGTAAAGCCCATAGACATAGTCCTGAACCTGGCTGGTCACCAGCTTGTAGCGGCCAACGAGGACGTTCTGGACGGCCTGAACCCCCACAATCTGGCTGGTGGGGGTGACCAGGGGCGGATAGCCAAGCTCCTTACGCACGCGGGGCAGCTCTTTATATACCTCATCAAGCTTATCAAGCACGTTATTTTCGCGAAGCTGAGATACCAGGTTGGAGGTCATGCCGCCGGGGACCTGGTGCAGCAACACCCCCGTGTCAATGACCGACATCTTGGTGGTGTTAAGGAACTGCTTATACTTGGGCGCTATGGACTCGATATACCCACCCAGCTTGAATACCTGGCCTAAATCCAGGCCGGTGTCGCGAGGAGTCCCCTGGAGGGCGACGATAATCGGCTCAATGGCAGGCTGCGAAGAGCGCAGGGCGAAAGGAGCCAGGGCAGTATCCACCACATCCACCCCCGCCTCGGCGGCCTTCAAATAGCTCATGGAGCCCATGCCGCTGGTATAGTGGGTGTGCAGCTGCACCGGCACCTTCAATGCTTTTTTGAGCGCCCCAATAAGCGTATAGGCATCGTCCGGTGCGATAAGCCCGGCCATGTCCTTGATGCAGATGCTGTCGGCGCCCATGTCCTCTAATATGCGCGCCTTGTTGAGATAATAATCAAGGTTGTACACCGGCCCGCCCATCTTGCGCTCGGTGAGCGAGTAGCTGATGGAGAGCTGGGCATGTTTTCCGCATTCCTTAATCGCCTTCACCGAGGCCTCAAAGTTGCGCTCATCGTTGAGGGCGTCAAACACGCGGAAGATATCAATGCCAACCTCGGCGGCGTGATGGACGAAGGCAGTGACCACATCGTCAGCGTAGTGGCGATAGCCCACCAGGTTCTGCCCCCTGAGCAGCATCTGCAAGGGGGTATCAGGCATCAGCTTCTTCAGGATGCGCGGCCTGTCCCAGGGGTCCTCGTTGAGAAACCTGCTGGCGACATCGAAGGTGGCACCACCCCAGACCTCCATGGAATGAAAACCGACTTTATTCATATCCGGGGCGATGGCCTCCATATCCTCGGTGCGCATCCTCGTTGCCAGCGAAGACTGGTGCCCGTCGCGCAAAGTACAATCTGTAATTTTCAAAGGATTATTCGCTTTCACCATTTAGCCCTCCCTTCTTTCACTCTGCTGATTGCCAGCTCCTCCGCATCTGGTGCTTTAAACCGGGATATTGCCGTGTTTCTTCGCTGGCCGAATCTCCCTCTTATCCTTAAGCGCCTCAAGGGCGGCAATAACCTTCGGCCTGGTCTCTCCCGGGCGGATAACAGCATTGATATACCCCTGCCGCGCAGCGACGTAGGGATTATAAAATAGCTCTCGGTATTCCGCTATCTTCTCCCGCCCTTTAGCGGCAGGGTCATCGGCTTCTTTTATTTCGTTGCGGTGTATTATAGCCGCCGCCCCCTCCGCCCCCATTACAGCAATCTCCGCCTGTGGCCAGGCGAGGGTATAGTCGGCGCCCAGGCTCTGGCTGCACATGGCGATGTACGCCCCGCCGTAAGCCTTGCGGGTAATCAGAGTTATCTTGGGGACAGTCGCCTCGGCATAGCACCAGAGGAGCTTGGCACCGTGCCTGATTATGCCGCCCCACTCCTGATGGCTGCCGGGAAGATAGCCGGGAACGTCGGCGATGGTGAGCAGGGGGATGTTAAAGGCATCGCAGAAGCGGATGAACCTGGTGGCCTTGTCCGAGGCATTAATATCCAGGCAGCCGGCAAGGTAGCTGGGCTGGCTGGCAATTATGCCGATTGCATGCCCGTTGCAGCGGGCGAAGGCGGTGATTATATTAGGGGCATATTGCCGGGACGGCTCTAGGAAATCGCCGTCATCCACGATAGCCCGCACAACGTCCTTCATATCATAGGCCTGCTGCGGGTTCTCCGGTATGATAGAGTCCAGCTCGGGGGCAAGGCGGCCCGCCGAATCCTTCGACGCAACATACGGCGGCTTCTCATCGCAGTTCTGCGGAAGATAGCTCAACAACCGTTTTATCTCCTCAATAGCCTGTTTATCGCTATTGCAGGCGAACTGGGCCACGCCGCTCTTGATGCTGTGCGCCAGTGCGCCGCCGAGCGCCTCGTCGCTTATCTCCTCGCCGGTGGCCGTCCTCATCACATCGGGACCGGTGATATACATGCGGCTCGTCTTCTTAACCATAAAGACGAAATCAGTCATCGCCGGCGAATATACCGCCCCCCCGGCGGCCGGCCCCATGATGGCCGATATCTGGGGAATCACCCCGGAGGCAGAGGAGTTGCGGAAGAAGATGTGCCCGTAGCCGTCAAGGGCATTGATTCCCTCCTGAATGCGGGCGCCACCGCTATCGATGAAGCCGACCATTGGCGACTTGATATTCATGGCCATGTCCATGACCTTGCATATCTTCCTGGCGTGCATCTCGCCCAGCGTCCCGCCCCTGGCGGTGAAGTCCTGCGCGAAGGCGCACACCATGCGCCCATTCACCCTGCCGAAGCCGGTAATCACGCCGTCGGCGGGTATAAACGTATCAGCCATGCCGAAATTGGTGCAGTGGTGCTGGACAAATGCGTCCAGCTCTTCAAAGGTGCCGGGGTCAAAGAAGAGGTCTAACCTCTCCCGCGCCGTCAGCTTGCCGGAGTCGTGCTGCTGCTTAACGCGCTTCTCGCCGCCGCCAGCCTTAATCTCCGCTTCCAGCTTGGCCAGTTTGTCCAGCTTATCGTCCAAATCCGCCTCATCAGTTTTTTAATACCCAATACCAAATAATCTTATCATACTGCTCTCATACCAGCAAATCAGCCAGCTTCTGTTTGCTTTTGGTTGGGGTAGTTCGACCGACTGTCATTGCGAGGAGCGTAGTGACGAAGCAAACTCTATTTATCGTGTTTTGGGATTGCTTCGCTCCGCTCGCAATGACAATAGAGAGCAACTAAATGCAAATAAAACCATCAGCACAGGCGTTTGTCCTCAGCATCGGGAACGTGCTAAAATACAATAGCACTTCAGTCTGGCAATAAACCCTTCCTCGCTGGTATGCGTTTGAGATGAAGCAATCATTGGCAAGCACGCGCTGCGGCAACACAGAATTCAGGTGGGGCGAACGGACCTACGTCATGGGAGTCTGCAACCTCAGCTCCGACTCTTTCTCCGGCGACGGCCTGGGCGACGATATTGAAAAGACAGTTGCCCAGGCGAAACGCTTCGTCGCCGAAGGTGCGGACATCATAGATGTCGGCGCGGAGTCCACCCGCCCTGGCACAAAGCCAATCTCCATTGACAAAGTTGACCGGGAACTGGAGCTGGTGATTCCGGCCATAGAAAGGCTGGCCAGGGAGATGCCGGTGCCGATAAGCGTGGACACCTATAAATCCAAAGTAGCCAGCCGCGCTGTGAAGGCGGGCGCCGCCATGATTAACGATATCTGGGGCTTGAAGCAAGACCCCATGGTGGCCGAGGTGGCTGCCGAGGCCGGCGTGCCCATCGTCCTGATGAGCAACCAGCGCAACGAACCCAAAAGCAGCGACATAATAGCCACGATTATGGCCGATTTGGAGAGGAGCACCAGCCAGGCGATGAAGGCCGGAGTGCCTCGCGAGAACATTATAGTTGACGCCGGCACCGGCTTCGGCAAGACCCTCGAACAGAACTGGGAGATTGTGCGCCGCCTGGCCGAAATTAAATCCCTGGGCTTCCCCATCCTGCTGGGGACATCCCGCAAATCGATGATAGGCCTGGTGCTTGACCTTCCCCCAGACCAGCGCGTCGAGGGGACGGCGGCAACGGTGGCCATCGGCATCGCCAATGGCGCCAATATGGTTAGAGTCCATGAAGTAAAAGAGATGGTGCGCGTCTGCCGCATGAGCGACGCCATCGTGCGAGGCAGGATAGTTGGCAATTGAAGCGATAACCATATACCTCAGCCTCGGCTCCAACATGGGAGACCGCCAGAAAAACCTGGAATGGGCGCTGAGCCTCCTCTCGCAGAGGGTACGGATGAGCGCAGTCTCATCCATTTATGAGACCGAGCCGATGGACAACACCGAGCAACCGCGTTTCCTCAACATGGCATGCCAGGCCGCCACCATGCTGGCGCCAACGGCGTTGCTCCTGCTGGCCAAGGGCATCGAGAACAAGATGGGCAGGACGCCGGGCAAACCCAACTCGCCCCGCCCCATCGATATAGATATTCTCCTTTACGGAGAGCAGACTATTGAGACCCCGGAGTTGGTCATACCGCACCCGAGGATGGCGAAAAGGGCCTTCGTACTCGTCCCGCTGGCGGAGATAGCCCCCACACTGGTACATCCAACCAGCGGCAAGAAGATAAAAGAGCTTTTAAAGGGGGTAGCGGGGCAGGAAGTATCTAAGTGGGAGCCGGACAAGGAGTAGGATGTACCAGATATCGGTGGAGAGGCATTTTGACGCGGCACACGCACTGCGCGGCTACAAAGGCAAATGCGAGGCGTTGCACGGACACCGCTTTCAGGTAGTGGCAAAGGTAAAAGCCTCGGCTCTGGATGATATCGGCCTGGCCTACGATTTCACCGAGCTGAAACGGCACCTGGACGACATCCTTTCCAGGTTTGACCACACCTGCCTCAACGATGCGCCCCCCTTTGATAGGATAAACCCCTCCTCGGAAAATATAGCCGCCACCATATATGATGCGCTCAAGCTTAAACTGGCGGCCGCCCCCCTGACACTCTCCTGTGTAGAGGTGTGGGAATCCCCCGATACAGGAGTCGCCTACAGCCCCGATTAGCGATGTTTCTCCGGCGGCAGCAGCTGCGGAATGCCGTCCACAATGGGATAAACCACGTCGCCCCTGGCGCAGTACAGGGTGCCGCTAACCACATCCTTCCCCTGCTCCTTCTCAACGGTGAGCTCCAGCTTCCCCTTGCACACCGGACAGGCCAGAATATCCATAAGGTCTTTGTTCAAGCGAACATTCCATCCTTTCAATCTACTAATAAATTATACTGCTGAAAGTGCGCCAGGTAAAAGCCTTATGTTCTGTTCGGCATTGGCTGTTTCCTCATTCTGACCTCACCCCCTTAGTCCCCCTCTCCAATCAGTCAGACAAAACGAGCCCCGCTTATAAGCATATTGGAGAGGGGGAGAAATATTGAGAGGGGACTTCGTCCCCTCTCTCTTATACTCCCCTCTCCAGCCAACAAGGGCTCAGGTTTCTAAAAATGACCCAGGTTGGAGAGGGGCCAGGGGAGAGGTATAGAACTCCTACTTCTAATCATACGCTGGTGGTTATATAATTGTTAACGCGGTTGATTTCTATGATTATCAAAAACAGGGACGAACTGACCACAAGCGAACTGAGAAAAAGGGCTCTGGATATCATTGAGGCCGGAATCGAGCGCGTTTTGCCCCGGAATATCATGAGGTCGGCACTGCGCTACAATATCGCAGATAACGCACTAACCGTTAACGCCGATACTTATAACTTGTCCAGCGGCAGAGTATTTGTCATCGGCGGCGGCAAGGCCGCAGGCTCTATGGCGGAGACGCTGGAGAAGATAATCCCACTCGAAAAAATCGCCGCGGGAGTGGTCAACTGCAAGGGCGGGAGCTACAAAACGGATAAAATCAAAATAATAACCGCCGGCCATCCCGTTCCAGACCGGAGGGGAATAAATGGCGTAAATGAGATGCTTGCCCTCAAGCAGCGCTACGCCGTGAACGAAAACGACCTTGTGATATGCCTGATTTCCGGCGGTGGCTCCGCGCTGATGCCCTGCCCGGTTGAAGAGGTAGGACTGAAAGATAAAAGGAGCATCACTGAGCTGCTGCTGCGCTCGGGGGCGGCCATAGATGAAATAAACGCGGTAAGAAAACACCTGTCCTGTATCAAAGGAGGGCGGCTGGGCCATTTCTATTCGCCGGCGACCGTCGTATCCTTGATACTGTCGGACGTGGTTGGCAACGACCTGGCAGCCATCGCCTCCGGCCCCACCTTCCCCGACCCGACCACCTTCGCCGACGCCCGCGATGTACTGCAAAGATACGGGCTGCTGGACAAAGCGCCGCATAACGTTATCGAGTTCATAAGGAAAGGCTTGCGCGGCGAGGCGGAAGAAACGCCCAAATCTCTTAGTAATTGCCACAACTATATAATCGGCGATAATATGCTCGCCCTGGAAGCCATGTCCCAAAAAGCCGGAGATATGGGATTCAGTCCGTACATCATCACCGCCGAGCAGAAAGGCGATACCAACGCCGTCGCCCGCTCCAGGGCAGCCGAGATACTAAGCTCAAGATACGCTGGCTGCGATGCTGTCCTCATTGGCGGGGAGACCACCCCCAGGCTGCCCCCCAACGCGGGGAGGGGAGGCAGAAACCAGCACTATGCGGCGGCGTCTATGCTGGCGATGGAACAATATCCCGGCCAGTGGCTGGTTGCCAGCATAGGAACGGATGGCTCGGATTACCTGCCTGAAGTGGCCGGGGCCATGGTTGACCGTAACTCTTTAAACATCGCAAGCTCTAAAGGGATTAACGTGGAAGCATACCTCGATAGATATGACAGCAACACATTGCTGGGTATGATCGGCGAGTCGCTGATAGAGACCGGCGATACCGGAACTAACGTGGGCGACGTGATGATGTATCTACTAAAGCAATATAAGCACGGATAAGCGTGGCCGGAGATTGTTGCACAGTCGAAAATTTTCTAGTAAAATTAAAACACCTTTGAGCAGAAAGAAGCTCCGTGATGACGAATCATCCTGTATTGGTGCTGAACCAGAACTACGAACCGCTCACTGTGTGCCGAGCCCGCCGGGCAATAGTGCTGATTTTCAGGGGCAAGGCCGAGATGGTAGAGAACGGAGCAGGCCAAATCCGCTCCGCTGCCGAGGCCTTTGACCTTCCCTCCGTAATCCGCTTAGAGCGCATGATAAAGCGCCCCCAGCGACAGAGAAAGCTCACCCGCCACGAGATTTTCAACCGCGACTACTACACCTGCCAGTACTGCGGCAAGCAGACCCGCCAGCTCACCATAGACCACGTCATCCCCCGCTACAGGGGAGGCCAGCACCAATGGGAAAACGTGGCAAGCGCCTGCGTATCATGCAATCGCCGCAAGGCAGGCAGGACGCCTCAGGAAGCCAACATGAAATTACTGCATACGCCCGCCACCCCGAAGGGCGGCCTCTTCTTCAACATCCCCTACCAGTACCTGCAAACGCAGGGCGAATGGCGGAAATACCTTCCCCAGGGGCCGACTTCGCGGCAGGCCTATTGAGCTCGCCTCAGTAAGAGACCTGGTCAAGGGACAACTCCACCGTGGCCCCACCTTCCAGCTCAACAAGCACCGTTTCCTTCAACAGGTTGCGCCCGGATACTGTGGCATCCCCCATGGGCGTGGACACCCGCTGACCCACCCTGGGCAACTTGCCCCTCATCTCGTGGTACTGCTCATTCTCGTAGCCCAGGCAGCACATCAGACGACCGCAAATGCCCGAAATCTTCATCGGGTTAAGGGGCAACTCCTGCTCCTTGGCCATCCTGATGGAGACCGGGGCAAACTCGCTCAAGAAACTGGCGCAGCACAGGTGGCGGCCGCACCTGCCGAAGCCGCCTATCAGCTTGGCCTCGTCCCGCGAACCCACCTGGCGCAACTCTACACGCACCTTGAGCTGATTGGTGAGCCGCCGCACCAGTTCACGGAAATCTACCCTCTCCTCGGCGCCAAACAGGATGGTGAGGCGGTTGCCATCAAGGTTATATTCGGCAGAAAGAAGCTTCATCGGCAGCCTAAGCTCTTCAACCAGCTTGCCGCACTCGATGAGCGCCTCTTCCGCCTTAGCGTCCAGCTCTTCAAAATGCTGAATATCCTCAGGCTCCGCCTTGCGCACCACCTGCCTCAGAGGTTCTTCCATTTCGCTGGCCACCACCTGCCCCGGCGCGATGACGACATGCCCAAGCTCAAGCCCGCGGCTCGTCTTTACTATGACATAGTCATTCGCCTCCAACTCAATGCCAGCCGGGTCGAAATAGTAGACCTTGCCCGCCTTTCTAAACCGTATGCCAACGATATCAGCCATATTTCTCCGAAAGCGGAGCGGCAGAAACCCCACTCCCCTCCCCCTTTCTCGGCATATCAAGCATCAGCACTTCAAGCGCCAGCTGGGGATTAGCGTTCTGCCTGAGCTGCTCCCCAGTTAAGCTGATGCCCTCAATAAAGTCCTTTATTTGAGTCAAACTATAATTCTTCGCCATATCATTCAGCGCGGATAAGCGGTCAACATTGGTAACCATGTCAGCGC
>CAYWUK010000063.1:0-8783 GCA_964461475.1 uncultured Dehalococcoidaceae bacterium | reverse complement strand
GAGTATGGCCCTGGTCTTATCGGTTACGCGCGCCTCGATATCGGCAGCGGCGAGCTCAAAATTGCTTTCCTGGCTCGTGGGCACCCTGGCCGGCTCTCCGCCGGCCATGATGACACATGGTTCATAGGCGACGTAGCAGGGGTCGGCCATGATAACCTCGTCGCCCGGCTCAAGGATAGCCCTCATGGCCAGGTCAAGCGCCTCGCTGACGCCCACCGTGACGAGGAGCTCGCTATTGGGGTCGTAGGCCACGCCGTAAGACTCCTCCAGGTGGCGCGACAGCTCCTGGCGCAGCTCAGGCATGCCCGAGTTCGAGGTGTACATGGTGTAGCCCTTCTCAAGGGAGTTGATGGCCGCCTCCCGGATGTGCCAGGGCGTGGTGTAATCGGGCTCACCTACGCCGAGAGATATCACACCTTCCATGGAAGCCAGCAAATCAAAGAACTTCCGTATGCCGGATGAGGATAATCGGCTCACCCGCTGCGAAATAAGCCTGCGCTGCTTCTCAACCTGACTTGATTGCTTCGCCAACATGAAAAATCTCCAGCTATTCTACCTAAAGCACAACCTGCTGCCGCTTGACGCCTTCCCCTCCCTCCAGCGCCTCGCCATCCTCTTTGTACCGCTTGAGCACAAAGTGGGTTACCGTCCCCTGCACGCCCTGGATGTGGGCCAGCTTCTGCGCCACGAAGTCGGCAATCTCACGCTCGGTCCTGCCCACTACGACAAGGAGCAGGTCATAATCGCCCGAGGCAAGGTAAGCCGAGCTTACCTGCGGGAAACGGTAGATACGTTCCGCCACGGAGTCGAAGCCGGCGTCGGGCTCAGGGGCTACCTTTACCTCTATCAGCGCCCACACCCGCTCATTTTCCACCTTGTCCCAGTTGATTACGGTCTTATATTTCAGTATAGTGCGGTCCGCTTCGGCCTGTCTGATGAGCCTGGTTACATCGGCAGTGGGAGCTCCGGTTATATTGGATATCTGCTTGCTGGTGATTCGGGCGTCATCTTCAAGTATCTTTAAAATATCTTTCAACATGGCTCACCTCCTTACCAGCTCAACCAGTGACCATATCTCTTCCGTCTCATTATAGCAGAGTTGAAACAGCCTGTTCTCTTTGGTCCTCACCTGAAAGTATTTTTTCTGCGGCTCAAGCCAGTCTTTCTCTATCATCATGACATCGTAATATACCCCCTGCCAGAGAAAGGAGTATGGTCTTTCGGCATAGGTATAGCCGGAGTAGCATTTTACTTCCAGGTCATTAAAGCCCACTGGTAATCCTCCTGAGGAATCCATCCCCCTGGCCCCCTTCCTTTGCCAAAGGAAGGGGGAGGTTTTGGGAAGAGGGGCTTCACCCCTCTTGGACTCCCCAAAGCTAAATGTTCGGCCTCCTCTTGTGCCACTTAATCGCCTATTCATAATCTTAGAGACCTTGAGCAAGTTTGCCTTGCTAAATCATCCTGCCTTCGCTCTTGGCCTTTTTATCCATATATTTACCTATGGCCAGACCAATTGCTACGCCGATGGCCGTCCCAACGCCTGGATTTTCCAGAGCAACGCCTAGTGCCGTGGCCGCTCCCACACCAATCGCTATCCATATCCCAACGTTTTGTCCTTCGCTGACCAGATGATGCTCCTTCTGCAAGTGCCTGACCATGCTGCTAATTCCCCTAAAGTAACGCCTGCGAACGTCTTTGCTGGGATTGGGCGAGTGAACCATATAACCCAAATCCTGAGTGAGTTCATCAATCTTTTGCTGGAATAACTAGCAATTACCACACCCAGCAGAAAAATCGCTAACTCTCCTGGCTATCCGCAGCAATAAATCCAGCTTGTACCTCTTAGACATTTTCTTGCCCAAGCTATCCCGATAAGGGCCGACTTCCTTTTCGATACGGCCATACCAATCAGCATGAGCCTTCATATCAACCTCCTCAAGGTTTACATTGGAGGTTTGCGCTTGTGCCAGTCGGTTGCCCCTTCATAGGCATAAGCGACTTTCAGTATAGTTTCCTCGGCGAAGGGCTTGCCGATTATCTGCATGCCTATGGGCAGACCATCGGCGAAGCCGGCGGGGATGGAGATTGCCGGAACCCCGGCGATATTTATGGGCAAAGTGCAGACATCGCTGAGGTACATCTGCACCGGGTCGTCCACCTTCTCGCCGAACTTGAAGGGCACGGTGGGCGACGTCGGCGTCACCAGGACATCAAACTTCTCAAAGGCCTGGTCAAACTCGCGGCGTATCAGGGTGCGTACCTTCTGCGCCTTGAGGTAATAGGCATCATAATACCCGGCGGAGAGGGCGTATGTGCCCAGCATGATGCGCCTCTTCACCTCCGGGCCAAAGCCGAACTCGCGCGTCTTCTCCATGGACTCCCACATGCTACCGCCCTCATAGGAGAAGCCATACTTCACGCCGTCATAGCGCGCCAGGTTGGCCGAGGCCTCGGAAGGGGCGATGATGTAGTACACCGCCAGGGCAAGGGGGGTGTGGGGAAGCGATACTTCCCAGTCTATTTCAGCGCCCAGTTCTTCCAGCTTGTTTATGGCTGTCCGTATTGCCGCCGCCACCTCCGGCTGCATGCCTTCAACGAAATACTCTTTGGGCACGCCGATGCGCATGCCCCTGATATCTCCGGTCAGGCAGCGGGCATAATCGGGCACGGACACAGGGACAGATGTAGAGTCCCGGCTATCATGTCCGGCAATGGAGCCGAGCAATATGGCGCAGTCGGTAACATCCCGCGTAAAAGGCCCAATCTGGTCAAGGGAGCTGGCAAAAGCAACCAGCCCGTAGCGGCTCACCCGGCCATAAGTAGGCTTCAGGCCAACGACGCTGCAGAAACCCGCCGGCTGGCGGATGCTGCCGCCCGTATCCGAACCCAGGGAGCATATGGCCTCGCCAGCAGCCACCGAGGCCGCCGAGCCGCCACTGCTGCCGCCGGGGACGCGGCTCAAGTCCCAGGGGTTACAGGTATTGAACAAAGCGGAGTTTTCGGTGGACGACCCCATGGCGAATTCGTCCATGTTGGACTTGCCCACGATGACCGCATTATGCTTTTTCAGCTTCTCCACCACGCCGGCATCATAAGGTGGCACAAAGTTCTCCAGCATCCTTGATGAGCAGGTGGTGCGCACCCCCCTGGTGCACATGTTGTCCTTGACCACTATGGGAATGCCAGCCATGCCATCGGCGGCGCCGGCCGCGATAAGCTCATCGGCCTTTTTAGCCTGCTCCAGCGCCAGCTCATCGGTTACGCTAACCAGCGCATGAACTTTAGGCTCCAACTGGCGGATGCGCTCCAGGTAAGACCTTGTCAGCTCAACCGAGCATAGCTGTTTGCTGCCGAGCAGGCTGCGCGCCTCATGAATGGTTAAATATGCATTGTCAGTCATCAACCCTTAAATCCTCCTCGCCGGACTCCCGCCAGCCTTCCCACCCCTCCCTGAAGAGAAATGCCACAATTATCAACCCTACTATAGGGTCGGCCTGCCAGAAACCAAATAGATAATTAGCCCCCAGGCCGAGCAACAACGCCACCGAGAGAAAGGCGCAGACCAGCGTCTCCTTTGAATCGGCCACCAGCGCCCTGCTGCCAATCCGCTTGCCAGTTTTATACTTCTGCCAGCTCAGGAGGGGCATCGCTATCAGCGAAACCGCCGCAATTACAATTCCCGGCAGCGAAGGCTCCGGGACTTCCGCTAAAACAAGCTTCCGCGCCGATTCAACCAGGACATATATTCCCAGCGCAAAGAAGGTAACGGCAACGAACCGCGCTGCCCTTTTCTCCAGCCTCTCCTCCGCCTGCGGTGATATCTTCCCATGCTGCCTGAGTCGCCAAATTAAGACCAGCCCAGACAGCGACTCAACTATGCTGTCAAGCCCGAAGCCGATTAAGGCGATGCTGCTGGCAATGCCGCCGAACACGATTGCGGCGACAGCCTCAAGGATGTTATAGCCGACGGTGAAATACTCAAGGCGAAGGCCTTTTTTATATAACTGCCGGGCGGCTACATCCTCACCTAAAGACAATTTTACCTGTTACTCCAGCACTGCCCGAACCCTGAAATATTCCCCCTCCCTGTGGGGAGCATTGGCCAGAATCTCATCGGGCGGCAGGGAAGGAGTTGCTTCATCTTCCCTGAGCACATTCTGCAGGTTGATAGACTGGGCGGTGGGCGGGACATCGCCGGTATCTACCTGTTTCAATATCTCAAAGTTCTCCAGGATGTTGGATAATTGTTCCTTCATCTTGTCTATCTCGTCCTCGGATAAGCCCAGCCTGGCGAGGCGAGCAATGTGTAACACTTCTTCACGACTCAGCTTCATCAACCGAATTCCTTTAATAACCTTATTGCCAAATTATAACACCCAGATTCGGCCAATCGCAACCTGCGCCGATGCGAGTTCTGCCTGGTTTGGGTTGCAATAGTTCAACCGATTGTCATTGCGAGGAGCGTAGTGACGAAGCAATCGCTATTGTATCGATATAGGATTGCTTCGCTCCGCTCGCAATGACACCAGAGAGCAACCGAATGCAAATAAAACCCTGAAGTCGCTTTTTTGTGGTGCAGGCTTTATAATGAAACAAACCGACCATCAAAAACAGTTAAAGGAGGCAGTAAATGGCGGAGAGGGTGATGATATTCATTGATGGGAGCAACCTGTACCATTCACTCAAGAATCACTTCAAGAGAACTGACCTGGACATTGGCAGGTTTTGCCATAAATTGCTATCGCGGCGCAGCCTAACCCGAATCTACTATTACAATGCTAAAGTGGGATTCAAGGAGGAGCCGGAGCGCTACAGACAGCAACAGGCGTTTTTCGCCGGCATAAATACGATACCTTATACCGAGCTGCGCCTGGGGCGGCTGGTCTATAACAACTGGCCCAATGTGCCACCCTATGAAAAAGGAACGGATGTGCAGCTGGCCACGGATATGCTCACCCACAGCTTCAGAGACAATTACGACGTCGCCATACTCGTTGCCGGCGACAACGATTTCGTCGGTGCCCTGCAAGCTGTGAAGGACACCGGCAAGCATGTGGAAGTAGCCCTTTTCGGCCGTGGCGGGAGCTCCTGGGAATTGAGAAGGGTTGCCGATAAGATAATAACCGTAAATGCGCGCTTCCTCAAGAACTGCTGGAAGCAGAGCAACCCTAATGCTGGGAGAGGCGAAGCGCCCGCTACCACCTGAGCGGCTTCTGCCAGGCTTCCTTCAAATCGCTGATGGAGGCCGCCAGGACTTTTCTGCCGCCCTTCCCGTATATTTGCAGCATTTCAGAACCATCCGTCTGGCCGATAACGGCGAAGGCTGAGCCTTTCATAGTCCGCTCAAAATCGGCCTTGTTTTCCGGCGCCACTTCAATCAGGAATCGACTGTTCGACTCCGAGAAGAGAATGAAGTCATCCCTGTCTATCGGCTCAGCGAGAGGCACATCTTTAAGCTGAACGGTTGCCCCCAGTCCCCCGGCAAAGGCCATCTCGGCAATGGCCACGCCGAGGCCGCCCTCGCTGCAATCATGGCACGCCCTGACCAGTCCTTTTCTGACGGCTGCGCTCAATTTATCCATCAGTTCCTTCGCCCGCTGCGGATTGACCCTGGGCACACTGTTGCCAATAAAACCGTTACTGGCGAAATACTCAGAGCCGCCAAGCTCGCAATAAGTGGCGCCGACCACGTATATAAGGTCGCCAGACTGCTTGAAGTCCATAGATACCGCATGATTAACATCATCCATAACGCCTAATGCAGAGATGAGCAGCGTGTGGGGAATAGATATAATCCTGTCTTCATATTCAAATTCATTATTGAGGCTATCTTTGCCGGAAATGAAGGGCGTGCCATAAACCATCGCCATGTCATAGCAGGCCTGCGCCGCCCGCACCAGAGCGCCCAGCATCTCCGGCCGGCTGGTCCTGCCCCAGCAAAAGTTATCCAGCAATGCCACTCGCCGCAGGTCGCCGCCGACGGCCACAACCTGCCTCAGCGCCTCATCAATGACAGAGGCCGCCATCCAGTAAGGGTCTATATCGCCATAGCGGGTGTTTATACCATTGGCGATAATCACCCCTCTGGCAGAATCCAGAATGGGCCTGATAATAGCGGCATCTCCAGGGCCATCATTATCTTTGCCCACCAGGGGTTTAAGAACATTCCCCCCCTGCACCTCGTGGTCATACTGGCGTATCACCCACTCCTTGCTGCAAACGTTCCACGAGCCAAGGATTGCCAGCAGCGAGCCGTTTAAATCCACCGGCCCGGCGAAATCAGGCTCGGCATGGCGCGGCTGCTGCCATGTCGCCATCCTCTCAAGCTGAGGCCAGCCCTCGTGTAAAAATTCCATATCAAGGTCGCCGACCTGCTCCCCGCGATAAAAGAGCCGCAGCCTGCGGTCATCGCTGAACTCGCCGATGACCGTCGCCTCTACATCTTCGCCGGCAAAGAGCTTCAATAGCTCATCAATGCACTGCGGCGGCACGGCCAGCACCATTCGCTCCTGGGACTCCGAGACCCAGATTTCGGTATAGGAAAGCCCGGCGTATTTCAGAGGGACTTTCTCCAGGGCAACGCGCACCCCGGTATCTGCCGCCATTTCGCCCACTGCCGAGGAAAGGCCACCTCCACCACAATCAGTTATACGAGAGTACAGTCCTCTGTCCCGCGCCTGGAGGAGGATATCGATGAGCTTCTTCTCCACGATGGGATTGCCAATCTGAACGGCGCTGTACGAGGTATCCGTTGATGCCGCGGTAAGCTGCTCGGAAGCGAAGGTAACGCCGTGTATGCCATCGCGGCCTGTCCTGCCGCCGATGACCACTACCAGGTCGCCTGGCTTCTGCTTTCCTTGCGCCGCCATGCTAACGGGCAGCAGGCCCAGCGTGCCGCAATAGACCAGTGGGTTAGCAGTATAGCGCTCATCAAACAATATGGCGCCATTGAGGGTCGGTATCCCCAGGCGATTGGCGTAATCGGCCACGCCGGCCCTGACTCCTTTGAAGATGCGGCGCGGGTGCAGCACGCCCCTGGGCAATTTTTCATAAGGATAATCGGGCGGGCCAAAGCAGAATACATCCGTATTCAATATCGGCTTCGCCCCCAGGCCGGTGCCGAGGGGGTCGCGCACCACGCCCCCTATCCCCGTCGCTGCCCCGCCATAAGGCTCCAGCGCCGAAGGGTGATTGTGCGTCTCCACCTTGAAGCACAGCGCCCAGCGACCATCAAAGTCAATCACCCCGGCATTATCAACAAAGACGGAAAGGCACCAGGGCTTGCCAAGCTCGTTGGTCGCCCTGATGATGGTGCTCTTGAGCAGGTTATTTATAATTTCGCCGTCAAACCTGATTTTGCCCCTGAAGGTCTTATGCACACAGTGTTCAGACCACGTCTGCGCCAGCGTCTCAAGCTCAACATCGGTGGGATTGCGCCCCTGTTCCCTGAAGTAGGCGGTTATAGCCTTTAGTTCTTCATCGGTAAAGCCAAATCTCTCGGCTTCGCCCGTCTCCAGAATATCTACGTGTTTCAGGACAAAGCTGTATTCAGGCTCGGCAAGAGACACGGGCTGCTCCCGCCTGACTAGATGCTGGATAATCGGGTTCACCAGCAAGCGGCTGCATATGACCTCAAGCTGCTGCGCGTCCAGCCGCCCTTTAATAAGGTAACGCTTTGACGTTTTAACCCTGCCGACCTTGCTTATGCCCATGTCCCTTATCGCCTTCAGGACGCTTTCCTCAGCGGGGTCGGCCACGCCGGCGTTGTAAGCAACTTCAATGGCGTGGGCGCCATCATCTTCGGTTTGGGAATCAGCCCGATAGAAATAGTCCTGAACAATCGGGTCGGCGAGGAGGCGACGGCAAATCAGGTCTAATTCATCCGGTGTTAAAGAGGCATCCAGCCAGTATACATCCACCACCCGGACGTCCGATACCGAGGCGATGCCCAGGTCGCAGATATCCTTTACCAGCCCCTGTCCCCTGGCATCAGCTAAATGACCCTTTAAGCGGACTTCTACTCTATGCATTAAATTACCATTTATAATAGGGAATCAAAAGATAGAGGACAAATAATATATAACGCAGGACTCGCCCACGACTTCCTTCGGCCCGGCAAAACCAATTATCCACTTGGGGAGTAAAGGGCACATAAAGCCTTATGGGGAGAGCAGCTCGCTCACCACGGCATTTATCTCACGCCCGTCAGCTCTGCCCTTAAGCTGGGCAATCACCTTCGGCATAACCTTCCCTTTGTCGCCGGGGCCCTGCGCACCTACCTCCTCAATGACCCGGCGCGCCGCAGCCACAACCTCGTCATGCGTCATCTGCCGTGGCAAATATCCCTGCAATATCGCCAATTCCGCTTCCTCTTTGTCCACCAGGTCCTGACGATTCCCCTGTTTAAAGGCCTCAATGCTCTCCTGGCGCTGCTTCGCTTCTTTGGCGATAACGCCGAGGATATCAACATCACTTAAATCAGTTTGTCTGGCAATCTCGGTATTTTTTACGGCAGCCATCAGCATGCGTATGACCGAACGCCTGGTATTATCTCCGCTCTTCATGGCGTGCTTAAGGTCATCCATCAGCTTCTGCTTAATGCTCGCTGCTTGCTCCATACATTCCTCAATAATTCGCTTTTATCAGGGGATAAAGATTATCTTCTCGCTGCCCTGGCGGTAGTCCGCCTTTTAGCCGCCCTCTTCCGCTTGCGCCTGACGCTCGGCTTCTCGTAATGCTCCATACGGCGCAGCTCAGAGAGAATTCAATGTTGCTGAACCTTC
>CAYWUK010000062.1:0-8799 GCA_964461475.1 uncultured Dehalococcoidaceae bacterium | reverse complement strand
CGGCGTAACCAAACGCGAGGTTATCACCGCCGCCGATGGGGCGCCCAACTTCTGCATGCGCATCTTTGAGGTGGAGCCGGGTCGCTCAACGCCGTACCACTCTCACGATTGGGAACACGAAGTGCTTATTCTGTCCGGGAAAGGGGTGGCCGTCAGCGAGGGCAAGGAGACGCCGATAGCCAGGGACAGCGTGGTCTTCGTCCCGCCCAACGAAATGCACTGCTTCAGCAACAAAGGCGATGAAACCCTGCGCTTCACCTGCCTCATCCCGATGGTATCCCCGAGCCCAACTGCCCCAACCAAACTGCCAAATTTGCCGGATTCGGGCGGCTAGGCAGATACCTCAGGAATTTGGCTGATTGGGCTAAGGCTCAGCGGTATCGGATTTCGGCTTTCGTCCAGCCAGCCCCAGCCTCACCGCCTCCCTCAGGTTGCCGGCGCGCAAAACCTCTATGTCGCCGCCGACCTTATCGCCAGCCGCCGGCACCAGGCAACGTTTGAAGCCGAGCCTTGACGCCTCGGCCACCCTCCTCTCCAGCTGGGCGACAGAGCGGAGCTCACCACTCAAGCCCACCTCCCCCACCGCCACCATGTGCGGGTCAACCCCCACATCGCGGAAGCTGGAGGCTACGGCCAGGGCGATTCCCAGGTCAGCGGCGGGCTCGCCGACCTTTATGCCGCCGGTGACGTTAACCATGATATCCTGGTTGCCCAGCCTCAGGCCGAGCCGCTTGGTCAGCACTGCAACCACCAGCAGCAGGCGGTTAAAATCAACGCCGTTGGCGGTGCGCCTGGGCAGGCCGAAGCTGGTGGGGGTGGTCAGGGCCTGCATCTCCACCAGCAGGGGCCGACTCCCCTCAATGGTGGATACCACCACCGAGCCCATAGCCTCATCCCCCCTCTGCGACAGGAAAGCCAGAGAAGGGTTCTCCACCTCCGCCAGCCCGCTCTCCTTCATCTCAAAGACGCCCACCTCGTTGGTGGAGCCGAAACGGTTCTTCACGCAGCGCAGCAGCCGGTAGGCGCTGAAAGGCTCGCCCTCAAGGTAAAGCACCGCATCAACGATGTGCTCCAGGACGCGCGGCCCGGCGATGGCACCGTCCTTGGTGACATGCCCAGCGATGAAGACCGGCACCGCGCTGAGCTTGGCCCAGTGCATGAGCCTCAGGGTGCACTCCCGCACCTGGCCCACGCTTCCCGGCGTGGCGCCAAGCTCAGGAAGATAGACCGTTTGAATGGAATCAACGACCACCAGCTGCGGCGAAAGCTGCTCAACCTGGCTCAGTATAACCTCAATGTCGGTCTCCGCCAGCAAGTAGAGTCGCTCCCCCGTTATGCCCAGGCGCTCCGCCCTGAGCTTAATCTGGTGCAGGGTCTCCTCGCCAGAGACATATACCGCCTTGCCCCCCTCCCGCGCCACGGAGGCCGCAGCCTGAAGCAAAAGGGTGGACTTGCCTATGCCGGGGTCGCCGCTGATGAGCGCCAGGGAGCCGGATACCAGCCCGCCGCCGAGCACGCGGTTAAACTCGGCCATGCGCAACGGAAAACGGTCGGCCACCTCAACGACCACCTGAGACAATTCCTGAGGGGGGACGAGCAGGGAGGGCGGCCGGTACGATGCGGCGGCGGCCACAACCGCCGTCTCAACAAAGCTGTTCCATTCCTGGCAGTCGGGGCAGCGCCCCAGCCACTTCAGGCTCTCTTTGCCGCAGTTCTGGCAAACGAAGACGGTTCGCGCGGCAGATTTATCCGATTTGCTCACAGATTGACTTTACCCGATTTTGGGCGATATGGCAAGAGGGGAGTATCCTCAGGAAGCGCGGAGTTGTTATAAAACCCCGAAGGCGGATACGTAGATTCCGGTTATTATAGAGGTGGTTATGACGCCGGCAACGTTCGGCCCCATGGCAAAGGGCAGAATCATATTCATCTTGTTCGCCTCATAGGCGGCATGCTGGGCAACCTTGGCTGTAGTCGGCACGCAGGAAACGCCGGCAATGCCCACTATGGGGTTGAACTTCCCCTTGCTAAACTTGTAATACACCAGGCCACCGACGATTCCGCCGATGCCGGATAAGAGCAGCGCGATTATCCCCAGGATGAGGAGCTTTAAGACGACGGGGTCAAGTATGGTGCCGGCCTCCAGTAAGGCCCCAAGGGTGAAGGCGAGGAAGAACGTAGCGCCATACAAGAGCGGGCCGGAGAGGAACTCTATATACCTTTTGATGTTCGTCTCCTTGATTGCCAGCCCGACAAAGAAAGAGGCGTAGAGTGGGGCCGCAACCGGGAAAAGCAGGGAAAGCACGGTAACGGTGATGATGGCGAAGGTGAATTTCTGTCCGCTAGGCACTTGCTTAATCTCCGCAGGGTTCATTTTAACCGCCCTGAGCCTGTGCGGTATGAGCAGCTTTATCAGGTAGGGGTAGCCGGCATAGGTCAGGCTGAGATAGAGATAAGCGATGATGGTTATCGGCACGAATAGCTCCCTCGCCAGCATGATGGAGCCGTATAGCACCATAGGGCCATCGGCGCCGCCGACCAGGGCAATAGAAGCGGCCTGGTTCGGCTCCAGGCCAAAGGCTGTGGCGATAGGGAAGGTGGCAACGGTGCCAAACTCGGCAAACACGGCTATAATCAGGCTCATCAGCGGCTTGGCCATAAAAAAGTCGATATCGGTGATGGCACCAATGCCCATGAATACCAGGCAGGCGATAAGGCCGTTGCTGAAGGTGAAGTTGTATATGGGCTGCAGGAAGTCTATCTGCAGGTAATACATTATCTGATCAAGATTGGCCGCAAGCGGCGACAGGAACAGCGTCCCATGCTTGGCTGCTTCAAAGATGAGCACCCCGCCATTGACCCCAAGCATGCCAATGCCCATGGGTATCATCATGAGCGGCTCCAGTACCTTGCGGTAGCCGAGGTAGATTAACAAAAAGGCCAGGGCTATCAGAAAAACCCTGGCCGCGCTGGTAACCGGGTCGCCGGTAAAGAGTGTGTATATCCCCTGAAATATTTGGAAAAACTGAGATAGCATTAATTAGGGCTCCTTGGCTACCTTTTTCTCCTCACCAGCTTTCCCCACCCCCGATTTAACCGCCCAGCCGACGAAGGCAATTATGCCGGCCACCATCAGGGCGATAATAAGAGTCAGGCAATAAGTAACTGCTGCGAATATAATCGGGTTGTTAAACAACATCCAAGCATCGCCCGCTTTTAGTATTCAATCACGGCGATTACCTCGCCGGGCTTAACCACCTGGTCAACAGCAATTCCAACCTTCGCAACCGTGCCCGCCACCGGGGCCAGTATCGGGTTCTCCATTTTCATTGACTCAAGCACACAGAGCACATCCCCCTCGCCCACCGCCTGGCCCTCCTTCACCTCCACGCTGATAATCTTACCTGTTATAGGAACTTCAACGTTCTCTTTTGCCAATTCTTAAGCTCCTTTCTTTTCAGCACCACTTTTCTGATTGGTGTAGAAAAAGGGCGATTGGCTCACTCTTTCCAGCCCCCATCGCCCTATTTTACAAGACTAAGTTTTACAAGTCACTTGCCTTATCTGGCGGCACCAACCGCCAGATTCGGTAAAACGAACTCATCCTTGGATTCAATCACAATTTCATCGTCTTTAACATCCACCACCACGTAAGAAGCGTAAATATTTTCCGATATGCGCAGCTCGGTGGCATCTTTATCCTTTATCCTGCCTTCGGGTTCACCCTTGAGGGCCTCTTTTATCTGGTCTTTTATTATCTTTTCCTCTTCAATTTTGATGCTCTTTGTGGAAAGGACAGTCAACGAATCTGCCGCCTCCTCCACATTTAGGATGCCAGGAATCTCCCTGATGGCCTTCACCGCCTTCGCTATGACTTCTTGGTTCCTAACGCTGGCCTTGACCTCAAAGACATTGTCAAATACCTTGAATTCGCTGCGGAGAACAGCCTCGGATAGCTTATCCTCAACCAGGTTTTGAATCACCCGCCGCAAAGGCCGGGCGCCGAAGACCTCATCATAGCCCTTCTCCCCGAGGAAATCTTTGGCCGCGTCGGTCACTTCCAGCTTTATTTCCTTCTCGCTCAACTGCTGGCTCACCGATACCAGCATCAGGTCAACTATCTGGCGTATCTGCTCCTTGGTCAGGGAGTGGAAGACGACAACCCCGTCAACCCGATTGAGAAACTCGGGGCGGAAGGCCTTCTTCAACTCGTTGAGCAGGTTCTCCTTCATCCTGTCATAGGTCTGCTCTCTGGTCTTGGCCTCGTCCCTGCGCGAGGCAAAGCCAAGGGTGGTGCCCTTGCGGATGAGCTCGGCGCCAATATTGCTTGTCATAACTATTATGCTATTGCGGAAATCAACACGGCGCCCCTTGGCATCGGTCAGGTGGCCGTCATCAAATATCTGGAGCAGCAGATTAAACACATCGGGATGCGCCTTTTCAATCTCATCAAGGAGTATGCAGCAATATGACTTTCGCCTCACCGCCTCGGTAAGCTGTCCCCCTTCATCATAGCCGACATAGCCCGGGGGAGCCCCCACCAGGCGGGACACGGCGAATTTCTCCATGAATTCAGACATATCAATCCTAATCAGGGATTCTTCGCTGCCGAACATGAACTCGGCCAGCGCCCTGACCAGCTCGGTCTTGCCGACGCCCGTTGGGCCGAGAAAGATAAAGTTGCCGATGGGATGCCTGGGGTCTTTAAGCCCGGCGCGGGCGCGCCTTATGGCCTTGGCAATGGTAACAATCGCCTCATCCTGGCCGATGATGCGCTTGTGCAGGGCTTCCTCCATATTGAGCAGGTGGCTGGTCTCGTCCTCAGCCAGCTGCACCACCGGAACGCCGGTCCACATGCTAACCACTTCGGCGATGTCTTCTTTGGTTACCACCGGTTTCTCCTGCTCCTGCTCAGCCCGCCACTCATCGCTCTCTCTCTTTATCTTCTCCTCCATCTGGAGTTCCTGCTCGCGCAGTTCCGCAGCATCATCATACTGCTGCGCCGCCAGGGCAGCATCCTTCTTGCGGCGCACGCTGTCGGCCAGCTGCTTCGCTTCCCTCAGCGTGATGGGCATGGTGCGGTATTTTATCCTCACCCTGGAGGAAGCCTCATCAACCAGGTCAATAGCCTTGTCCGGCAGAAATCGGTCCGGTATATACCTGCCGGCCAAATTGGTTGCCGAGACCAGAGCCTCATCGCTTATGGCCAGGTGATGGTGCTCTTCATAGCGCTCTTTAATCCCCCGCAGGATTTCCAGCGTTTCCTCAAAGGAAGGCTCCTCTACCAGCACCGGCTGGAAGCGCCTCTCCAGTGCAGCATCGCGCTCCACATACTTGCGGTAATCATCAAGGGTGGTGGCGCCGATGCATTGCAGCTCGCCCCGCGCCAGGGAAGGCTTCAGGATGTTAGCTGCATCAACCGCCCCCTCCGCCGCGCCAGCACCGACCATTGTGTGAAATTCATCGATAAAGAGCACGCAGTTTCCCGCCGTCTTTATCTCGTCAATAACCTTCTTCAAGCGCTCTTCAAATTCGCCGCGGTACTTGGTGCCGGCGACGAGCGCCCCCATATCCAGCGTTATTAACCGCTTCTCCTCCAGCGTCTCCGGGACATCGCCGGCGACGATGCGGTGAGCCAGGCCTTCAACTACGGCCGTCTTGCCCACCCCCGGCTCGCCTATGAGCGCCGGGTTATTCTTGGTGCGACGACTCAGTATCTGAATTACCCGCTCAATCTCCTTAAACCGCCCGATGACCGGGTCAAGCTTACCGGCACGGGCTGCCGCCGTAAGGTCAATCCCCAGCTGGTCCAGAGCAGGGGTGCGACTTGCCGAACGGGTCAGCTTGGCCCTGCCCGTCGTCCCCTGACTGAGTATATGAGTGACCTCAGCGCGCGCCCGTTCCAAAGTGATGCCGAAGCTATCCAGCACGCTGGCCGCCACCCCCTCCCCTTCACGCAGCAACCCCAGGAGAAGATGCTCGGTGCCAATATAGCTATGCCCCAGCTGGCGCGCCTCATCTATCGCCAGCTCAATAACCTTCTTAGCCCTGGGGGTAAGCCCCGTCTCGCCAGTCTCGGGCTTTTCTCCGCGGCCGATGATGAATTCCACGGCTGAGCGCACCTTGCCCAGGCCCACGCCCAGATTATTAAGCACCCTGGCGGCTACACCCTCTTCCTCGCGCACCAGGCCCAGCAAAATATGCTCGGTGCCAATGTAGTTGTGGTTGAGGTTCCGCGCTTCTTCCTGGGCTATAGTGAGGACTCGGCGGGCCCGCTCAGAAAATTTCTCAAATCTGCTAGCCATCTCTCTCCCCGAATCTACCTCATATCCAGCTTCCTATAATTCAATATTATAATAAAGCAAGTCATAAAACAAGTAAAGGCCTTTTTGAAATCTTCATCGGAAGCTGTGGCTAGGCTAGGGTTTAAATAAGCCTCCTGGCAGTGGCATATTTTCCACAAGGGGTCGCCCCCTCAGTATCGTCTGCGCTAGGGCGTTTCACTACCGTGTTCGAGATGGGAACGGGTGGTTCCACCCCGCTCTAACCACCAGAAGGCTTATTATAGACCTTCGCCTAAAAGAGCGTTTTTGATTAATATCCGCCGGTAACAGTATAACTCTACCGAGACTTAAAGACAACTCTATTCTAGCATACTTCCCGGCATAAGAAAAGAGAAAAACCCCCAATTTTGTATAAAGGCGCCCTTAATTTAATACAAAAGGGAGGGACAACCATAGCAAAGTTCCCTTGACAACCGCGTTAAACAAGTGATAGCTTATGATGAGAATTTGGCGGGTTTGGGCAGCGGCGGCCCCGGGGGAATAATACTACAGGCGAGGTGGTAACATGGTTATGGAACTCGTTCATATTGGCTTTGGCAATATTCTGGCGATGAACAGGGTTGTTGCTATGGCATCACCAAACTCAGCACCTACAAAGCGCACCATACAGGACGGAAGAAACAAGGGGCTGCTGGTTGATATGACCAGCGGCAGGAGAACCAAAGCGGTCATCTTCGCCGACAGCGGGCACATTATCCTGGCCGCCCTGGCCCCGGAAACCATAGCCGGCAGGCTGCAAACAAGTCGCGGGAGCTCAGCGCTCAAGCTGGAGCAGAGCTACATTAAAGATGAGCTTTAACCATGCTTCCCCCCTCAACCCTCCGACAAACCCTCTACTAATAGTCCTCTCCGGCCTTTCAGGAGCAGGCAAGGATGCTGTCTTAAAGAAGATGAAGGAAGACGGCTATCCGCTTGAATACGTAACCACGGTAACCACACGCGCCCGGCGAAGCAGCGAGAGAGACAACGTTGACTATCATTTCATCTCCCAGGGCGAGTTCCAGGAGATGCTGCAGCGCAACGAGCTGCTGGAACATGCCAATGTCTACGGCAACTGGTACGGCGTGCCCAAGCGGCCAGTGAAACAGGCGCTTGACGAGGGCAAGGACGTAGTGCTGAAGATTGACGTTCAGGGAGCAACCACCATCAAGAAAATCATGCCCCAGGCGGTATTCATCTTCCTAACCCCGCCATCAATCGAAGAGCTCGCCGCAAGGCTCAAGCAGCGCCAGACCGAATCCTCGGCCGACCTTGAGCTGCGCCTCAAGACCGCCAAAGAGGAAATAAAACACCTGCCTTTATTCGACTACATAGTGCTCAACCGGCGGGACGACATCAAGCAGGCGGCAGCGGACGTCTGGGCCATCATCACCGCAGAAAAGCTCCGCGTAAAGCAGCGGAAAAACGCTTTATAGTTGTAGGCGGCTAAAATGCCTGGTGCAGCAGCCAGGCGAATGCGTAGCCGAGCGCGCCGCATATAGGGAAGGTCAATATCCAGGCAGCAACGATGTTGCCCGCTATCCCCCAGCGCACCGCGGAAAAGCGCCGCGTGGCACCCACCCCCATAATTGAGGCGCTGATTAAATGGGTGGTGCTCACCGGAATGCCGAAATGCGAGGCGGTCTCAATAACCGTGGCCGCCGCCACATGCGTGGCAAAGCCATGGACCGGCCTGATGGTAGCCACCTTAATTCCCATGGTCTTAATCACCTGCCAGCCCCCCATGGCGGTGCCGGCGCTGATGGCCAGCGCGGAGACTATTATTATCCACCACGTTTGAGAAGAAAACAAGGAGAGGCGGTCCCACAAACTGGCATCGTTATAAAAAATCACCAGCGCCATGGTCATTACGCCAATGGGCATCTGGCCATCATTCTTTCCGTGGCTATAAGCCATGAAGGCCGTGGTCAAGTATTGCAGCCTGCTGAACCTCCGCCGCATCTTGTCCGGGGCGCTGCGCCGGAACACCCAGTACAGGCAGACCATCAGCACAAAGCCCCCGGCGAAGCCAAGCAGAGGAGCTATGACCACCGCCGACAGAATCTTCAGCATGACGCTCCACACCACCGCCCCGCTGCCGACCACCGCCATGCCGGCGGCAGCCAACCCGGCGATGAAGCCGTGGTGCAGGCTTATGGGGAAGCCGAGCCGCGTGGTCACCGTACCCCAGATGATGATGGCGATTAAAGAGGAAATAACCACCATATAATTAATCGCTTCAGGGACCAGAATCCCCTTGCCGATAGTGTGGGCGACGGCCGTTCCCGTGGCGGCACCCGCCATGTTGGCCACGGCAGCAATTGCTATGGCATATCTTGGGGGAACTGCCCGGGTGCCGATTGCCGGGGCGATGGCATTGGCGGCATCGTTAAAGCCGTTAACTATTCCGAAACCAACTGCGAGAAGGATTATGAGGATAAGGACGATAAGCGACGAATCAGGCATGCTTGAGGGC
>CAYWUK010000061.1:1418-8810 GCA_964461475.1 uncultured Dehalococcoidaceae bacterium | reverse complement strand
AGCTAATAGTCTATGCCGGGCACCGGGAAGCGCCGGCATATGCCGGCAACCTCCTCGCGGGCCTGTTTTTTAGCGGCTTCGTCATCGATGTTGTTTATTACCTTCACTATCAGGGCGGCGATGCGCTTCATCTCCGCAACACCCATGCCGCGCGAGGTCACCGCAGGCGTACCCACCCTGATGCCGCTTGCGACCGCCGGTGGCTTGGGGTCGTAGGGAATCGTATTGCTGTTGACCACTATACCCACTTCCCCTAAAGCGTTGGCAGCCTGTTTGCCGGTTACCCCTGATTGGGTAAGGTCTATCAGGGCAAGGTGATTATCCGTTCCACCGGAGACGATGCGCAACCCCAGGCGGGCGATTTCGCCGGCCAGGGCCAGGGAATTCTCCAGCGTGGCCCGCTGGTAATCAACAAAGCTGGGTTGCAAAGCCTCGTGGAAACCAACCGCTTTGGCCGCGATTGCATGCATCATGGGGCCGCCCTGCACCATGGGGAAGACGGCAAAGTCAATTTTTGAGGCCAGCTCCTTTTTGCAAAGGATGAAGGCGCCGCGGGTGCCCCGCAGCGACTTGTGCGTGGTTGATGTTACCACATCGGCATACGGCACCGGGCTGGGATGCAGGCCGGCGGCCACTATGCCAGCGATGTGGGCGATATCGGCCATGTGCCTGGCGCCAACTTTATCGGCAATATGGCGAAGGCGCTCAAAATCAATAATCCTGGGATAGGCACTGGCGCCGCTCACAATCAATTTCGGCTTATGCCGCACGGCGAGCCTTTCCAACTGGTCATAATCAATCCTTTCAGTATCCGGGTTAACTCCATAGCTGATGAAATTGTAGAACCTGCCTGAAAAGCTGACTTTGGCGCCATGGGTGAGGTGCCCGCCGTGAGGAAGTGCCATGCCCATAGCGGTATCGCCATATTTGAGCAGGGCGAAATATGCCGCCATATTGGCGACTGCGCCGGCATGCGGTTGCACGTTAGCATGCTCGGCGTGGAACAGCTCTTTGAGCCGCTCAATAGCCAGATTTTCCGCTTCGTCCACATCTTCACAGCCGCCATAATAGCGCTTGCCGGGGTAACCCTCGGCATATTTGCTTGTCAGGAACGAGCCCTGAGCTTCAAGCACCGCCCTGCTGGCGTAGTTTTCTGAAGGTATCAGGTCAATGGACTCCCTCTGGCGCTTCCCTTCTTTTTGGATGATGTCGGCGATTTCCGGGTCAACTTTGTCCAAATAGCTCATCTGTTTCCCCCAATTCCAGGCAAATGTTTTCGCTGAACTTTCAATGCTCCGAATATTCACTGGTTAGCGATAGATAAGCAAGAACCCAAACGCTGCCGATTATTCGGCAGACTCGGGATATATTGCAATTTAGCAAGAGGAGCCTTCTTTACGGGTTTCGTCTGGATATGGTTCCTGATATAATGATATTATCCATTGGCAAGTATAGTGTATAGAATTATGAGTGTCAAGCTGATTATCCTTTCTCCGCATTGACAATGATTACCATGTTCTGTAAACTAACTTCACCCGAAGAAGGCGACGCTCTAATTCCCCACAAGGATGTGAGGCATGACGTATATTGAGGCCATCGCTCCCGGGCTGGCGGCGGAGTTAAAGAAGCATGATGCTGATTACCTGGAGGCCCGGCTGGAAGAGGCCCAGACCAGCCACATCACCTACCGCGGCAAAGCACTGGAATCCGTAGGCAGGTCTACTGCCATCGGGGGAAACGTGCGCGCCCTGGTGCGGGGCGGCTGGGGCTTCGTCAGCTTTAATAACCTTGATGAGCTGCCGGAGAGGGTAGAGCTTGCCATCGCTCAGGCCAGGCTGGTGGGCACAGGGAAAAGCGAGCTTGCCGAGGTGGAAACAGCGGTTGATAATCTGCCGGCTGAAGAAGGGGAGAATCCCGTCGTTCTGCCCCTATCCGAGAAGAAGGGGATGCTGGACGAGTATAACGAGACTATCTGGCGCACCCCCCAGATACAGACCTCGTCCATCGGCTATGCCGACAGCCATAAAAAGGTAATCTTTATGAACTCATCGGGGAGCTATATTGAGCAGTCAAGGTCGGATGTCACCCTCCGCTTCACGGCCATCGCCGCCAGGGATGCCGAGGTGCAACAGGTGGGATTGAGCATGGGCAGCCGCGGCGATTATAAGTCTATGCGAGGGCTGCATCGCCAGGTGGAGCAGATGGCGCAGCATGCCGTGGAACTGCTCTCGGCGCCCCAGGCGAAAGGGGGGGAGTACACCGTGGTTTTAGACCCGATTCTGGCAGGCGTATTTGTCCATGAGGCTTTCGGCCACCTGTCCGAGTCGGATTTCGTTTACGAAAATGCGCAATTGCGCAAAATCATGGCCCTGGGCAAGCGCTTCGGCGGAGATGAACTCAACATAGTCGACTCAGCGGCTTTGCCCGGGCTGCGCGGCAGCTATAAGTACGACGATGAAGGAGTGCCGGCGACCAAGAACTACCTCATCCGCGAGGGCAAACTGGTGGGCAGGCTTCACTCCAGGGAGACCGCCGCCAGGATGAAGGAGAAGCCCACCGGCAACGCCAGGGCAATAAACTACCGCTACCCGCCCATCGTGCGCATGACCAATACCTATATTGAGCCGGGGACCGTATCTTTTAATGACATGATAGCCGATATCAAGGAAGGGATATACGCCAAGAACTGGTATGGCGGCACCACCAGCATGGAGATGTTCACCTTCTCGGCGGGCGAGGCTTACATGATTCGCAACGGCAGGGTCGCCGAGCCGCTGCGGGCGGTAGCACTCACCGGCAACGTGTTCAATACCCTGAAGAACATAGATGCCATCGGCAACGACCTTGATATGAACCAGGGCGGCGGCTGTGGCAAGGGCGACCAGGTGCCCCTCCCCGTTTCCAACGGCAGCCCTCACATCCGCATCCGGCGCTGCCTGGTAGGGGGCAGGTGATGGAAAACATCCTGGCACGGGCGCAGAAGGTGGCCGAGGAAGCGGAGGTCTACGCTGTCTTCTCGGAGGAGACGCAGGTGCGCTTCGAGGCCAACCGCCTGAAGCAGCTCCAGACCAAGCAGAACACCAGCGCCGCCCTGCGCATAATCAAAGATGGCAAGGTTGGCTATGCCACCACGACGGAGCTTGATGATAGCGAGGCGCTGGTGGGCAATGCCCTGGAGACAGCCATGTTCGGCATATTGGCCGAGTTTCATCTCCCCACCCTGGCCAACTACCCCCAGATAAAAGTCTACGATGCGGCCGTGGAGG
The DNA here is from genome assembly GCA_964461475.1 of uncultured Dehalococcoidaceae bacterium. Classification (GTDB taxonomy): domain Bacteria; phylum Chloroflexota; class Dehalococcoidia; order Dehalococcoidales; family RBG-16-60-22; genus CAYWUK01. Next base: position 5,544 of record CAYWUK010000061.1, on the reverse strand, counting down.
CCGTGCCCGCAGAAGAGATGGTTGATATCGGCCAAGAGATGATAGCGACGGTCACCGGCAACACCCCGGGCATCATGTGCGATGCCGAGGTAACCAGGGGAAACGTAACGGTGCGCATCATCAACTCCAGCGGCGGGCAGGCAAGCTACCAAAAGAGCTTTTTCAGCATGGGCATCGAGGGCACCCTCATCAGCGGCACAGATATGCTCTTCGTCGGCGAAAGCAGCAGTTCATGTCATCCTCTTTCAGAGCCCAAGAAAGTGACCGATGTTGTGCTCCGCCAGCTTGAGCTCGCCAGAAACAGGGCCTCGGTGCCCGCACGTTCATTGCCGGTGGTTCTCACCCCCAACGGAGTGGCCAGTTCGCTGGTAATGCCCCTGATGGCGGCCTTCAGCGGAAAATCGGTCCTGGAGGGGGCTTCGCCGATAGGCAATAAGCTCGGCCAGAGGGTCTTTGACGAAAAGTTCAGGCTGTGGGACGACCCCACCGCCGCCTACCGTCCCAGCAGCCGCCCCTGCGACGACGAAGGGGTGCCGAGCCAGCGCACCACGCTCGTTGAGGACGGCGTAGTGACCAATTTCCTCTATGATTTGCAGACAGCCGCCCAGGCCAAGAAAAAGAGCACGGGCAATGGCAGCAGGAGTCGCGGCGGCCTGCCCACCCCCGCACCCAGCGCCTTCGTCATAGCCCCGGGCGACGCCACTCTGCAGGAGATGCTGCGGGATATAAAAGAGGGCTTGGTCGTGGAACAGCTCATGGGCGCCGCGCAGGGCAATATCCTCGGCGGCGATTTCAGCGGCAACGTGCTGCTCGGCTACAAGGTGGAGAACGGCGAGATGGTGGGCAGGGTGAAGGATACCATGGTCTCCGGGAATATATACCGGGCGCTTGATAAGATTGCAGCCATCGGCAGCGACCCTAAGTGGGTGGGGGGCTTTTTGCAGACGCCGAGCCTTTATTTCCCCGAACTGTCGGTGGCGAGCAAGGGTTAGCCTTTTTTAAAATAATCCTGGACAAAAAATAATGGCGGGAGGTGAGGTAAGATGAGTGATTTGGTGAAAATTTACGCCAGGCCTAAGCTTAACACGCCCAACATGCTGGCCGCCTGGCCCGGCGTCGGCAACGTGGCTATTATCATCGCCAACTACCTGAGGAGAAAGCTGCATTTCAAACCCCTGGCCGAGGTTGAGGCTTCTTACTTCTTTGACCCCGTCGGCGTGTCGGTCAGAGACAGCGTGGTAGAGTCGCCCCATTTCCCGGAGAGCTATTTTTACTACTGGAAGAATACTCGCGGGGGGAGCGATATCATATTGTTCATCGGCGAAGACCAGCCCGCCGCCAAGGGATATGAGCTGGCCAATTGCGTCCTCGATGTAGGCATGAGGTTCAAGGCGGAGCGAGTATATACCTGCGCCGCCGCCATGACGCGCATTCACCATACCGAGCAGCCCAAGGTCTGGGGGGTGGCCACCAAGCAGCAGGTGGCCCAGGAGTTGCAGAAATATTCCCTTGTGCAGGCGGCCAACCTGCAGATTGCCGGGCTGAATGGCCTGTTGCTGGGCGTGGCCAAAGAGAGGAACATTGATGGCGTCTGTCTGTTGGGCGAAGTGCCGCTTTACGCCACCCGCATGCAGAATCCCATGGCGGCCCTGGCGGTGCTGAAGATGCTGATGAAGCTCCTGAACATTGAAGTTGACCTGGGCGAGATGGCGGTGCTGGCTGCGGAGACGACCGACAGGATGAAGCAGCTGGCAGCCAAGGCAATGGAGGAGTATATTGACCTCTTCACCGAGCCGATATGGGAGCGCGGCGAAGAAAGCGAAGAAGATGATGGCGACGAGGAGGAAGAGGACTAAACTGCCAGAGAAGTCTCGCCTACCCTGAATGATGGGCATGCGCGGGCCGTCTTCCAGCCCTGATTCCGGAGAAACTATGATTAGCGGCAATAAGGTCAGGCTTCGCGACAAGAGGATGTCGGATGCCCACAACGATTACCGCTGGCAGTCCGACCCCGAGCTGGCTGGGCTTGATGCATCATCGTTGCTGACCATGTCTTTTTCTCGCTATTTGCTGGAATACGCCCTCCAGGCGCGCCCTTCCGGCCAGTATCGCCGCCGTTTCGCCGTAGAGACGCTGGACGGCGAGCATATCGGCAACTGTTCTTATTATAACGTTGATGAGGCCAAAGCTGAGGCTGAGGTGGGCATCATGATTGGCGACCGCGCTTACTGGGACAGGGGCTATGGCTCCGATGCTATGACTACCCTGGTCGGGCATATCTTTCAGCAGACGGAGCTGGATAGGCTGTATTTGAAGACCCTGGACTGGAACACGCGGGCGCAAAAATGTTTCCAGAAATGCGGCTTTGCCCCATGCGGCAACTTCTACCGCGATGGGTACAGCTTCCTGCTTATGGAGCTGCGCCGCAAGCAATGGGAGGAAAACCAGGCCGCAAATTAAAGCGAACTAAGCGGGCCGGATTTCGGATGGTTCCTCGTAGCCTTTCAACAGCACCCCGGGCACTTTTTCCGCCAATTCATCTATCGTCCACAGGCCATCCGCTTTGTCGATATGCGTCCTGTCCAGCGGCAGCCAGCAGTGGGCGATATGGCCCCCGATGATGCGGAACAGGTGGCCGGTGATATCGGCTGCCGCATCGGTACAAAGGTAGAGCAGCAGCGGCGGCACCGTTTCCGGGCCGGGCGGATTTACGACGGTATCATAATAGCTTTTGGTGATGCGGCCTTCTTTATACAGCCGCGTATAGCGGGCTATTGATTCGTCGTCGCCCATCATGCGCGACCTGGCAATGGGGGCGATGGAATTGCAGGTTATACCGTGCTCCTTCAGGTCCACGGCAATGGTCCGGCTGAAGCCGAATATCCCGGCCTTGGCCATGGCATAGCTGCCGTAGCTGCCGTTGCGCAGCCATACGAGCGAGGCGGTATTTATTATGCGGCCCCACTTCTTCTGCATCATTACGCCGCAGACATGCTTGATGCAGTTGAACGTCCCCTTGACATGGATGCGCAGCGTTTCATCAAAGTCTTTTTCCGTGATTTCCCAGATGGGGATGCGCTGAGATACGCCGGCATTGTTGAAAAGAATGTCAACGGTGCCGAAGCTGTCCAGGGCGGTCTGCACCAGCTTCCGTGCTGTCTCGTAATCGCTTACGTCGCCGAAGAACGGCACGGCCTCGCCGCCCATGTCCTTAATCTGCCTGGCGGTGATTTCGGCGTCTCCCCCCTCGCTGCCCCGCTTGCGGTTATTGGTCACCACCCTGGCCCCTTCCTGTGCCAGAGCTAAAGCCTCCGCCCTGCCGATGCCGCTCCCCGAGCCGGTAACTATCGCCACTTTGCCCTCAAGCCTGTCGCCCATTAAATCGCCCTCCTGGTTAAAATCTATTTGCCTCTTTGCAGGGGTAGAATTCTATTATTTGATATTATTTTTCCGCATATGTCAAGCAACACGCTTCGCACCTAAAGCTGTGAGTATGCTATCATATTCATATGGCAGTCAAGGTGATTGAATGGCTGGGCGACCGGATAAGGATACTTGACCAGAGCAGGCTTCCTCAGGAGGAGGCCTATCTGGAGCTGGGCGACTATCAGGATATGGCATCAGCCATCGCAGAATTGAAAATTAGGGGTGCTCCCACCATTGGAATATGTGGAGCATATGCCATAGCCCTCGGCGCTGTAAAATCCGATTCCACGACGAGGGCAGGTTTTCTGGAGGAGCTCCGCGGCATCATCAGGACAATCGGCGGCACCCGGCCCACCGCCCGCAACCTTTTCCGCGCCCTGGAGCGCATGCAGCAGATAGCTGAGGCCGGGGACGACGTGGCAGGGATTAAAGCGGCGCTGGTAGCTGAGGCGAAGAAGATACATGACGAGGAGATTGAGGCCACACGCAAGCTGAGCCGGCTTGGCGCTGAGTTAATCAAGGATGGCTTTACCATCCTGACCCATTGCAATGCCGGGCCGCTGGCCACCGCCGGCTACGGTAGCGCCCTCGGCGTGGTGATATGGGCGAAAGAAGAGCAGCGTAAAAAAGTTAAGGCCTTCGCCACCGAGACCCGCCCCCTCCTCCAGGGAGCGCGGCTGACCACCTGGGAGCTTCAAAA
>CAYWUK010000061.1:0-1408 GCA_964461475.1 uncultured Dehalococcoidaceae bacterium | reverse complement strand
CTTAAGCAGGCGGATATCCCGGTTACCCTTATCACCGACTCCATGGCGGGATATTTTACGAGCAAGGGGGAGATTGACTGCGTGTTGGTCGGCGCCGACCGCATCGCCGCCAACGGCGATACCGCCAACAAAATCGGCACCTACGCTCTGGCGGTGCTGGCGAAGGAGAATGGCATCCCATTTTACGTCGCCGCCCCCACCTCCACCATTGACCCCTCGCTGGCCTCTGGCGAGCAAATCCCCATCGAGCAGCGCAGGCCGGAGGAGGTCACTCATATCAGGGGTGTGCGCATCGCCCCGGAGGGCATCGGGGTGGCCAACCCCGCCTTTGACGTTACCCCCCACCGCTACATCACCGCCATCATCACCGAGGGGGGTATAATAAGAGAGCCATATGGAGAGGGGATTAAGAAGGTTATTCAGTAAGTATATGAGTAATTGAGGATTTGCGTAATTACTTCCTTGCGTAGTTGCGCAAATATTTGGCCAAAAAATTTTATTGTTTGAAGTGGGAGGTCTTTCATGCCACAGGCCAAGGTAGCGGTTATCGGCGGGACGGGGCTTTATGACGTCGCCGGGTTGACGGGCGTTGAGGAAGCTGACATAGATACCCCATTCGGCAAGCCCAGCGATGCCATAACCATCGGCAGGCTGGATGGCACAGGCGTCGCCTTCCTGCCCAGGCACGGCAAGGGGCACCGCATCTCCCCCACGGAAGTCCCCTCCCGCGCCAACATCTATGCCCTGAAATCGCTCGGCGTGGAGCACATCATAGCGGTTAACGCCGTGGGCAGCCTGAAGGAGGACTTAAAGCCCGGCCACCTGCTCATCCCTGACCAGCTCATAGACCGCACCAGCCAGCGCCAGGGCACATTCTTCGGCGAGGGCATCGTCGCCCACATCCCCTTTTCTGAACCCTTCTGCCCGGCGCTGAGCCAGGTGCTTTATCAGTCGGCGCAGGAGGCGGGCGCCATTGTCCATCGCGGCGGCATCTACGTGGTAATGGAAGGCCCCGCCTTCTCCACCCGCGCCGAGTCGTTCCTGCACCGCGCCTGGGGCGCCGCCGTAATCGGCATGACCGCCCTGCCCGAGGCCAAGCTGGCGCGCGAGGCCGAAATCTGTTACTCTATCATTGCCTGTGTGACCGACTACGATTGCTGGCAGGATATGTGCGAGGCGGTTACGGTGGATGCCATTCTGGATATTTTGCGCAAAAACGACGAAATCACCCGCAAAATAATAAAGCTGGCAACAGGCAGGATGCCGTCGCGGAGCGACTGCGCCTGCGGCTCGGCGCTGAAGACGGCCATCGTTACCGACCCGAAAGCAATACCCGCAGAGCAGAAAGAAAAGCTAAATCTTATAATCGGCAAGTATATCAGGAAGGTTTAAACGCTATGCCCTATGT
>CAYWUK010000060.1:6982-8918 GCA_964461475.1 uncultured Dehalococcoidaceae bacterium | reverse complement strand
ATATTCCTGAGACCTCCGGTATTCCTCCGCACGGTATACCTCTTTCAGGCCTGGAGGCAGATCCGGGTTAAGCGCCCTCAGGTTCAGCAGGTTGGCGACAGAGCCGACCATGTACTCCAGGAGCAGGGCGCCGATAATTATGAAAGAAAAAACGTTCATAATGTTCAGGGCATTACATTTAAGTCGCGGCCATTGGACGTATAGCCCATAAACATTTTATTCTATTTAAGGGCGCTGCTCAACCGATGCGCTTTATATGTTGCGGTTCCTCTTTTCTGTGTTAGAATATCACGCAGGGCAAGAGATAAACATCTACAGGAGGTAAGCAATGGCAGAGATGAAGCGCACAATCCTTGAATCGTGGCCGGCATTGAAGGAAGACCTTAGGAGTTTTTTGGCTGACACTGATGCCTGGATAATAACCGAGCTTAAGAAAGCCCATGAGGCTAATGACCGGCAGAAGGTGCAGAAAGTAATAGACGTCATGGAGTTAGTGCACAATATGTCTCATGAGCATTAATAGTGCCGGCGATGCGCTTTTAAATGGGATTGACTAGTTGAAAGCCTGATGTTAGTATCCCTATGGAGGCTCTTTTTAAATACTTTGTTCTTCGTGCATTATAATGCAGCGAGCAGCCATGAAAGGCATAAGGAGGTGAACATGGAGTGGCGCGATTTGGTCGCTGATGGTTACAGAAGGGCCGGACAGGTTCTGGAGAAGGCGCTGGAGGGGCTGTCCACAGAGGATTTAGACTGGCAACCTCATCCCGACTCCAATAGCATGGGCTGGCTGGCCTGGCACCTCACAAGGGCGCAGGACGTCCGACTTTCTGCCCTGGCGGGCAAAGAACAGCTCTATATTAGCGATAAGTGGTACGCCAGGTTCAACCGCGCTCCCGACCCGCAGGACAGGGGGTTTGGTCACAGCTCGGCGGATGTGGCAGCCTTCAGGTCGCCGGATGTAGATACATTGCTGGGCTATTACCGCGCCGTGCTGGCGCGGACGGAGCGTTTTATTCGCTCTCTAGCGGAGGCTGAGCTTGGCAGGGAGTTGGACGAGCCCAGGCGGCCGACGCCGACCGTTGGCATGCGCATTGTGGACGTTTTGAATGACAATCTCCAGCACGCTGGCCAGGTGGCCTACCTGCGCGGCCTGCGCAGGGGGAAAGGCTGGCTGGAGCGATAGCATAAAGGAGAAAACGATGGTTGAAACCGATAAGAGCGAAACGCTGGATGTCTACTTTGACTATACCTGACCCTATGTCTACAAAGCGGCAGTCTGGCTGCGAAGGGTGAAAGAGGAAATGGGGTCGGCATTGACCATAAACTGGCGCTATTTCAGCCTTGAGCAGGTCAATAGCCAGCAGGGGCCGGACTGGAAGGCCTGGGAACAGCCGCAAAGCCATGATAGCCGCGGCATGCCCGCTTTCCGCGCCGCAGAAGCAGCAAGGCGCCAGGGGGAGGACTATTTTGAAAAGTTCCATTTCGCCCTTCTTGACGCAAAAAATAGGCAAGGCCGTGATATTGCCGATATAAAGACGCTTATTGAGGTGGCGCAGAATGCCGGCCTGAATATGGCGAGGTTTGAAAGCGACCTCGGCGATGAGGAAATTTTGGTCGGGCTTGCCCGGGACCATACCTTCGCCACGGAAAAGCTGGGCATTTTCGGCACGCCCACTCTGGTATTCGCCGGAAGGCAGCCTGTTTTTCTAAAGCTGTCGGCGCGTCCATCGGCAGGAGAGTCCCTGGACTTGTTTAATGAACTCCGCCATCTGATAATGGGGAGGCGGTACGTTCAGGAGATAAAGCGGACGCAAGCTAAAACAGATTGAGCGGGATGGCCCAGAGCTAATAAGATAGTCGAATTAAGGTCTTACGTTAGTGGGATAGAAGATGCTTTTGGTGCTGATACGAAACACACACAGGGCGGGCCATT
>CAYWUK010000060.1:0-6972 GCA_964461475.1 uncultured Dehalococcoidaceae bacterium | reverse complement strand
ACGGCGGAAATTGAGCGTTTTCACAGCACATTAGAACAAAGGACAAAGGTATTTAAGAAATACAAAGATATGGCGGATATTCGGCTTTTAACTGCTGGGTGGCTAATCAATTACAACTTCTTTAAGCAAAACGAAGGATGTGGGAATATACCGCCTGCTCAGGCCACTAGCAAGGTAGTGCCATTCAAAGAGTGGAATGACGTAGTCATACCAGAAGGCGCATCCGATTTAGATTACAGGGTTAGCCTATACCGAAGGAAATCAGTTAAGCGGGGGAAGCCTGTTCTGGATGCTACCTTAACCCCCTTTACCCAAAAATAATTAAATGATGCATCTAAAATGACGGAGATGGAATGCAATGAAATCTAAAAATCATTATATGGTAGGTGAAAGACCTTCACAGGTAGGTAATTTTGTGGTATCCGCGAGACCGGCAAGCAAACTGCGGCAAATAACGTATGATATATTCCCTTATTGGCAAGGCTCAGTACCAGTGTTTGAGATTTCCTTTGAGGCGCTATGGGATATTGATAAAGATTACCATTACCTTTGTGCTTTTGAATATTCCAATGGACAGCGGTCAAAACCACAGTGGCAGATACAAATTCCGAAATTGCGAAAAGGCAAAATATGGAAAACGCCTGTTAACGAAGCGACTTTTAATAAAATGCATTTAGTTTTTACAGGTGATACATTTCTCATAGTGGCAGAGGTAATGGGTGAGCGGGAGCCGAAATATGAATCCGTATATTTATTTCATGTGACTAATAGGTCTTGGCTCTCTTTGGCTTTACTTGCTGGTACAATAGCAGGTGGATTGTCCATTTTGGGAAATTGGTTATTAAATTTATAGAGTGCCTAATGGAGGTCAACGATTGTACTTTGCCGCTGGCCGTCATGCATTGACTAAGCGGCATGTATATATTATATTATGACGGTGCAAAAAGCTGTCTGCCATTTCGGTTTATCTTGGTATTGGAGGTTTAACTATGGGAGCGTTACATTCTAAACAGCCGATTGAGCGGAATATAGCTATGGAGATAGTGCGTGTCACCGAGGCTGCCGCGCTGGCGGCGGCCCGCTACCTCGGCACGGGAAATAAAAACGGAGTAGACCAGGCAGCGGTGAACGCCATGCGTTACGTCCTGGGATATGTTCCCATGGATGGGGTTGTGGTCATCGGTGAGGGCGAGAAAGACATGGCGCCCATGTTATATATCGGGGAACGGATTGGCGATGGCTCGGACTTAAAGGTTGATATAGCGGTGGATCCCGTGGATGGCACAACTTTGGTGGCCAGGGGGCTGCCCGGCGCCTTATCTGTCGTGGCGCTTTCGGCCAGGGGAACGATGAACTGCCCCAGGCCGTTTGTATATGTAAACAAAATCGTCACCGGCAGTGAAGCTAAGGACGTAGTTGATATTAATGCGCCGGTAGCGCAAAACCTGAAGAACATAGCCAGGGCTAAACAGAGAAAGGTATCTGAAATCACGGTCGTTGTTCTGGATAGGCCGCGCCATGAGCAGTTGATAAGCGAGATTCGGGACGCGGGCGCCCGCATCAAGTTAATCTCCGATGGCGATGTCTCGGCAAGCATACAGGCAGCCCTGCCCGATACCGGTGTGGACGTATTGATGGGCATAGGGGGCACGCCAGAGGGGGTTCTATCCGCGGCGGCCATACATTGCATCGGGGGCGGCATACAGTGCAAGGCGTGGCCAAGGGATGAAAAAGAAAAGGAAATGGCCAAGGCCTACGGGTGCGACATTGATAAAGTCTATCACGCCAAGGACTTAATCAATAGCGAGGACGTGTTTTTCGCCACCACCGGGGTCAGCAGCGGTGAACTGCTGAAAGGGGTGCGTTACTTCAGCGGCGGGGCGGAGACCCAGTCTCTCGCTATGCGCTCCCGCTCCGGCACCGTGCGCTGGATTGAGTCCCGGCATAACTTTGATCGCCTTGACAAGCTGAGCTATCTCGCCCTGCACTAAATAAGTTTAGGGTCGCCATCAACTCAGAGTTGCCTCAGGAGTCTTCGTGCCGACGAAGCGGTACGATTCATGAAGCCTCCGGAAGAGAAGGGTCAGGCCGATGGCCGCGATGACCAGGTTGCCGCCTATTGCAATCACCAATTCTGCCGCTGAAGGGCCGCCAAGGCTATTCACTATGTCCCACATGGCATGGAGCACAATCACCAGTATGAATGTGCCGATGACGGCGAAGTTGACCGTGGCGTGCCCTTTCTTCACGCGCTCGCGCCAGAGGGCAGCACAGACCAGCCCCGTCCAGGCGGCATGTCCCGCGGGCGAGAGGAGCCCTCTGATCAGGAGCACGCTTTGCAGCACGCCGATGTCGCCCTGGGATTTGATTAGCACCACCAGCCCATAGCCCATGGTCTCCAGCGCGGCAAAGCCCATGCCGGAGGCTACCCCGAAAAGGAGGCCGTCCGCTTCGGTGCGGAACCGGACGCGCAAGAATAGCACGATAGGCAGGATAAGCTTGGCGCTTTCCTCAATTAGTCCCACGCCAAAGAGGCCTCCCGGCCCCAGACTTTTCAGCGTTTCGTATTCCACCAGGCCCGCTGCGATTACGCCCAGAACGCCGCCGATAAAGAAACATACTATGCCCATGGACAGGGGATTATCCGCGTGACTCGCTCTGTCAATGGAACGCTCGCGCTCATAAAAAAAGACGGCAAAGGCGATGGGCACAACGAAGGCGCCAAGCAAGAGCACGGTGGGGACATAGTTTGGGTTGCCGGTAATCCTGAGAACCTGCACGGCAATCAGATACAATATGGTGCCGCCGAGCACAACCTGGAACCACTTACGCCTGAAAAAGCTAATGCTCATCTTCCTGGTTTCCCCCTTTGTTTAAAGATTTAATTTAACAAGAATACCGATATATTTAGAGCTGCGGCGAATGTTACCCAGCCTATATATGGCAGAAGCAGCGCTCCTGCAAGTTTTGATATTCGGAAAAATTTGATTATGGTGAATAATATCGCAATCCAGAGGGCAACGATGACTATTATCCCGTAAAGCGGGGAGTGGAGCCCGAAAAAGGCCACTGACCATAGAATGTTCAAGATTAATTGTATTAAAAAGATGATTAGCGCTGTCTTGTTCGCCCTGTTATCCAGTCCTTTATGCCATATAATAGAGGCCACTATTCCCATCAGGATATATAGAATTGTCCAGGCCGGGGCGAATAGCCAGTTGGGCGGCGTGAAGGCCGGCTTCTGCAGCGCGGCATACCAGGTGGTGATTGCCGGCGTGGTGAACACGGAGCCGATTATTCCGGCGCAGAGGCAGGCAACGATGCTTATTAGCAGCTTGACGATATAATTTGATTTCATACCAATTACCTCCTTCTCTAAATAGCATGGCAGTTATTGCTATTTGGTTTCTATTAATTCCGCTCTAAGGCAATCCCGATTAATTCCCACCTTAAAATGACCCTATTCATTTGCTGCTAATAATAATACTACGGCACGTTGGCGTCAATTATTATATATATGTCAGTATGAAGTTTCGGCTTCCATGATTTTTTAAGAATAATGAAAATTCATGGTTCGGCGATTACGCCCACCGTTGGTCAGGTGTGGCTGGCCGTAAGTTGCAGACTTAGGGGCTATCTTAAACCAGACGTGATTAAGGCTGATTCGTGCTTACTCACCACTGGACAAACATCGGGGATGTTTGCCCTTTCATGCTTACGTAAACTCATAGGAAAGGTAAATTAACCCTATTAGGTAAACTTCTTAGCTATGCTCCATCCTTTTTCGCAGAGGCTTAATATTTTTCTTTTTTCGCGTTCGGTATATTCAAAGAAGTAACTTCTAAATTCCAAACCGTCGTAGGGGCCCATAATGACAAAGAATTTACCCTTAGTCGCAAAAAATAGCGGGTTAATATCACGACGAACTATATCCGCTAGCCAATTAACCGCTTTCGTAGCTTCTATTACGTGGTTTTTACACTTATTCTGCCAAATGTCGTACTCTTTAAAAAGTTCCTGATATTCATTATGGTCTTCTATCCACCCTCGGGACTTGTAGAACCTTTCTTCGACTAGTATCCCATCTTTGGCTTCACTAGGTTTACAATGTTCAGCAAACGTCTGGATAGCTTCATAAATTTCATAAGTCAATTTCTTGAGAGCACATTCTAACTCAGGTAGAGTCTTTGGCCATATGGCACCAAGTATCTTATTGTAAAATTCAAATAATCTTTGGTGCGCATCTTCATCCCAGTTCATATTTGTTGATACAGCCCGATACGCCCACTTATCCCAGCTATTAAGTTGACAAGCCTCTACGGTAGCATCTATTAAATCTGCATAGATGACAGATTGCGCAGTCTTGATAGAGTCTTTTGATTCTGAGTATGTATGTTCTATCCAGTATTCGTGTTGGTCTTTAAAGAGGTGTAGCTTTTCAACTGTATAATCCTCAGGATTCTTATCGATTAATGTGTGATGATTGGGACAGAGTAGAATGAGATTGAAATATAAATCTCTTTCTTTCTTGGTTAGATTGCTCTTTCCTCTGGGACTGTTGTTAGTTGATCCAACGATATGTGCCTGCTCACCCAAAGGGAATCTATCGGAAGTTAGTTTTTTGTCTTGGGTCAGCTTAATTCCACATTGGGGAAATGAGCATCTTGCAGCTGCTCTTCCCCAGAGTAATTTTATGTCCTGTTCTGATATGGACATTATTTTATCTTATAGCTTATACTAGCTGACTCCCGCCAGTTTAGAATTCTTAATAGTGACGGTAGGATTGGGATTTCGTTTTGGAACGGCAAGGCTGCGCTCTTTAAGCAGGGTAATATGTTCTTCCATTCCCCACTTTGCTTTATAAAGGCAGTCCTCTACAGAGTTGCCTACTCCGGTAAAACCTTCCAGGTCTGGCGAATAAAAGGTAAAAAATGCGGGGTCTTCGGTCGCTTCTATCACCAGAGAATATTTTAAGTCTATCATTTTATTTTCCCCCTTTTCCCTTCAAACCAGCCGCTTTTAATATCGCATCACAAGTTCCGGTAGGAATCTCCCTGGAACCATGATAGTCTATGCGAATTAGTTTATTCAAGCCCTCTTTACCATAATAACGGACTGAACCTTTTTCTTTGATAAGAGCGAATCCGTTTCGCTCAAGGAGCCTGACCAGTTCGCTGAACTTCATCGTAGTTGATTATAACACATCTCAGGCCAGCGTCTTTCGCAATCTTAGGGTCGCCAGCACGATGGTGAACAGCCCCATCGCCGCCAGTATCGCCGCGTCCTGCCAGAGGTATTCTATGCCGACCCCCTTGACGATTATGCCGCGTATGATGCGTATGTAGTAGGTGAGGGGCAAAACCGCCGAAATCCATTGCGCCAGCCTGGGCATCGACTCTATGGGGAAGATGAAGCCGCTGAGCAGGACGCTGGGCAGCAGTACGAGCATGCTCGCCTGCATTGCCTGAAATTGGGTCTGAGAGACGGTGGATACAAAGAGTCCCAGACCCAGAGAAAACATCAAAAATAGAAACGTTAACCCCAGAAGCAATGATAGATTCCCCCTGATGGGCATATCGAATATCAACACGGCCGGCAGCAGAATCATGAATACCTGCACGTAAGCGATTATGATGTACGGTATTAGCTTGGCCACTATCAGCTCGCCGCGCCGCAGCGGGGTTACGTTGAGCTGCTCAATGGTGCCGGTCTCCCGCTCCCTGACGACGGCAAATGCGGTGAGCATCATGGTGAGGTTCTGCAGGATGACGCCCACCAGCCCCGGCAGGTAAAAGATTGAGCTTTGCATGGTGGGGTTATACCAGATTCTCGGCTGCAGTGAGAGCGCTGCCGCCGCTTTGCCGCCGCGGATTTCGCTTTCTATCTCGGCGCCCTTCGCCTGGGCTATCAGGCTGGCGTTGGCCAGCGCCTGTATCGCCACATTCGGGTCTGAGCCGTCGGCCAGGAATTGTATTGGCGCGCTCTCTCCCCGATGTAAATGGTCGGCATACTCCGGGGGTATCACCAGCGCAACCTTGGCTGCGCCCGACTCAATCAGCCTGGTGATGTCGTCGTAGCTGATGGCGTAGTACTTTACCGAGAAAAACTCCGTCTGGTCATAGCTATCAATGAGCTGCCGGCTTTCAGTGGTATTGCTGTTATCCCACACCACCATTGAAATATTCTTGATATCCGTGCTCAAGGCATAGCCGAAAATGCACATCTGGATTATGGGTATCAATACTACCAGGGCCATGGAGCGTCGGTCTCGGCTGAGCTGGATAAATTCCTTCGCTATGAGACTGATGATACGTTGCCACACTTCAGACTCCTTTCGGCGATTAAGGGCAGCCATCAGCGGCTGATATATGATATAAATACTAACTATGCTAAAGCGATGCGGGTTGACATGTCAATAGCGAGTTAAAAGGTTCGTTAGAAAAGGCTCGTCTCATCCGGCTGATGTGTGGTATTATTTTTTATAGATAACTATCCCCCATATAGGTTGCAAATAAGGGCATGATACCTGAGCTTGTGGGTTTTGTTACCAGGCGCGATGGCCGCAAATTCCGCCATTTGAGCCCATCCATAGATGAATCCGTCATCAGCGAGGTCGGGCTGGGGGGCGGGGCGGGCATATCGCTCTACGTGCACATACCGTTCTGCCGTTCCCTGTGCCCGTTCTGCAGCTTTAACCGCTACCGCTTTCAGGAAGACCAGGCGCGCCGCTATTTTGTTGACCTTAATAAAGAGCTTGAGTTCTATGTCAGGCGGGGCTTCAACTTCTCCAGCATTTACTTCGGCGGTGGCACGCCTACGGTGCTTATGGATGAGCTACTGGCCTTTATAGAGAACCTGCGGGCGCAGCTCGATGTCAGGGAAATCTCTCTGGAGACCACGCCGAAGGAGCTTACCGAGCAAAATATCCAGCTTTTGAAAGGTGCGGGCGTAAACCGCCTCTCCATCGGCGTG
>CAYWUK010000059.1:1042-8963 GCA_964461475.1 uncultured Dehalococcoidaceae bacterium | reverse complement strand
GAGCTTCGCCCAGCTTTTCCTTGTCCTTGCCACCCGCCTGGGCCAGCGTGGGCTTGCCGCCGCCGCCACCTCCAGCCACCCTGGCCACCTGGTTAACTATCTTCCCCGCGTCATAGCCCTTAGTAACCAGATCCTGGGTCACCGCGGCCAGGAAAATCGGCTTACCATTATAGACCGTGCCGAGGACTATTATCCCGCTCCCGATGCTGCTGCGCAGATAGTCGACCATCTCGCGCAGGGCCTCGGTTGGCGAGGACGACACTTCGCCAGCGATGAGCTTTATTCCATTAATTGTCTCGCCGTGGGCGAGCAAATCGTCCGCCGATGCGCGCCCAGCCTCCCTCTCCAGCGCCTGAGTCCGCTTGTGCTCCCTGGCCAGCTCATTCATTATATCGGACAGCTTCGCCTGAACATCCTCAAGCGAAGCTCCCAGGGATTTGGCAACGCCCTCCAGGCTGGACATACGCTGGCCGATGACCGTCTCCGCCCCCCTTCCGGTAACCGCCTCAATACGGCGCAGTCCGCTGCCTATGCTCCCCTCGCTGACGATATAAAAGAAGCCAATCTGCCCCGTTGACTCAATATGGGTGCCGCCGCAGAGCTCGGCGCTGACTACCGGCTCGCCAATTCGCATCACCCGAACTGTGTCTCCATACTTCTCATCAAAAAGGGCTATCGCTCCTTCATCTACGGCCTTCTTATAATAGGTCTCTTCGCCATATACCTTAAGGTCCTGGCGTATCTTTTCATTTACGATGCGCTGCACATCTTTTATTTCCTCTTCAGTCATCGCCTTCAGGTGAGAAAAGTCAAACCTGAGCCGTTCCGACGCCACCAGAGAGCCCTTCTGCTGGACGTGCTCACCCAACACCTGGCGCAGGGCCGAGTGAAGCAGATGGGTAGCTGTATGGTTGCGGGCAATATCAAGGCGTCTTTCCCTGTCGACCGCAGCATGCGCTATATCCCCCACCTTCAATTCTCCTTCAACCACATTGCCCTGGTGCACGATGATATCGGGCGGGATTCTAATGGTATCGGTTACAGAAAAACGCCCCGCCGGGCCACGTATCTCGCCGGTATCGCCCACCTGCCCACCCATTTCCCCATAAAACGGCGTCTCGTCCAGGATGAGGCTCGCCCGCTGCCCCTTCTTTATCGCCTCAGCGGGCTTGCTATCAACGAGGAGCTTAAGGATGATGCAGTCACTTTCAAGACTGTCGTAGCCGACAAACGTCGTCCCCTCAATATCCAGCTGTTCACCCAGCTTGGCCGACTCTTTGGCTTCAAACTTGTGGGCAGCCCTTGCTCTCTCCCTCTGCCTGTCCATCTCCCATTCAAAGCCAGGCATATCCACCGAGAAACCGGATTTAGCTACAATCTCCTCGGTTAGCTCCACAGGGAAGCCATAGGTATCATAGAGCCGAAAAGCAACGCCACCCGATATCTCCTTTTTCTTGCGGGCAGTCCTATCAGCCATGATATTTTCTATAATCTCCAGGCCGGTGTTCAGAGTCTTCCTGAATCGCTCTTCCTCAAGCTCAATTACCTTCAATATGAATTCCTGTCTCTGCGCAATTTCGGGGTAAACATGCTTCATATGCCCGATGGTGGCCTTGGCAACCTCGGCCAGGTACGGCTTATCCCCACCCAGCCTGCGGCAGTAGAGCGCCGCCCGGCGCAGGATGCGGCGCAGAACGTAGCCGCGCCTCTCCTTGCTGGGAACCACGCCGTCGCCGAGGAGGAAGGTGATGCCACGGCCATGCTCGGCCACCACCCGCATGGCATTATCCACCTCTTCGTCTACGCCATATTTCTTCCCGGACAAATCGGATATGCGAGCCAGAAGCGGGGCAAAAAGGTCAGTCTCATATACCGTGGCCTTGCCTATCGTCGCCGCCACCGTCCTCTCCAGCCCCATGCCGGTATCTATATTGGGCCTTGGCAGCGGGGTGCGCTTCCCCGACTCGTCCTGATTATATTGGGTGAACACCAGGTTCCATATCTCAGAAAAACGGGCGCAGCCGCAGTTCGGCTTGCAGGAAGGCTTGCCACAGCCGACGCCTTCGCCAAAGTCATAGTGGATTTCGCTGCAGGGCCCGCATGGCCCTGAGCCACCGACAGGCCCCCAGAAGTTGTCCTCCTCGCCAAATCGCAGAATTCTCTTCTCGGGGACACCTATTTCGCACCAGTAACGGAAAGATTCATCATCGTCAAGATAGATGGTCGCCCATAGCCTCTGCGGAGAAAGCCCCAGTCGTTCGGTGGCAAATTCCCAGGCCCAGGCGATGGCTTCCTTTTTGAAATAATCGCCGATGCTGAAGTTACCCAACATCTCAAAAAAGGTGAGGTGGGTGGCATCGCCCACCGACTCAATATCGGTGGTGCGGAAACACTTCTGGCAGGTCGTCAGGCGACGACTGGGCGGCACTGCCTTGCCCAGGAAGTAAGGCTTGAACTGCGCCATGCCCGCCGGAGTAAGCAGCAGCGTGGGGTCGCCTTTCGGCACCAGCGATGCGCTGGGGAGTATCTTATGCCCCTTCTCCTCAAAGAAACTCAGGTATGCCGTTCTAAGTTCATCGCTATTCAACTATCGTTCTCCACATTGAAATATCATCCGGTTAGTATGATTTTAGGTGCTGGGCACACCGACTGTCAATGAGCGCGGAAAGTTCACATTATGTCAATTCAATAAAGCAACTGCCGCTTTAAAGGATTTGCCGCAAATAATCCTTCAGCTCCGGGCCGACGTCAGGCCGCTTCAGAGCGAGGGCAAGCGTAGCCTTAAGCCAGCCCAGAGGAGTGCCGGCGTCATGCCGCACGCCGTCAAACTCGTAGGCATAAATCGCCTGTTGCTTCAGCAGCGACTGAAGTGCGTCGGTCAACTGTATCTCCTGTCCCCTGCCTGGCGGGGTCACCTTAAGGACATCGAATATCTGGGGCATGAGGATATACCTGCCCACTATCCCCAGGTTGGAGGGTGCCCGGGCCGGCTCCGGCTTCTCGGCGAGGCCATCGACCTGATATACCCTTTCCGATACTCTGTTAGGCTTAATGATGCCGTATTTTCTGGTGTCTTCGGCGGCAACGCGCTCAACGGCGATGACATTGGACTTATATTCATCGTAAACCGCTAGCATCTGCTTCAGAGCAGGCATCTCGCTATCAATGATGTCATCAGGGAGCAGCACGGCGAATGGCTCATCCCCGACTATATTGCTCACGGTTAGAACGGCGTGCCCCAGTCCCAACTGCTCTTTCTGCCTGATATAGCAGATATCCACCATGGCGGAGAGCTCCTGCATATCGCGTAGCAGCCCGGACTGCCCTTTTTGCGCCAGGAAGTATTCCAGCTCAAAGGAACGGTCAAAGTAATCTTCAATGGCCCGTTTGCCCAGGGCCGTAACCATTATCACCTGCTCAATGCCCGAACTGATGGCCTCTTCCACCGTATATTGAATCAGTGGCCTATCCACCAGGGGCAGCATCTCCTTGGGCTGCGAACGGGTAATGGGCAAGAACCTGGTCCCCCAGCCGGCCGCGATTATCACCGCTTTACGCACCTTCATTGTCGCCTCCCCGCCTTTTTACTTAAGGGCAAAGGCAGCACTAATATTTATACCCCGCCGCCTCCCCTCCCACTTTAACGCGCCCCTGGCCGAGCTCAGCAATCAGGATATTGAGCGCCAGTTCTCCATCATATCTCCCCGTCTTTATTGATAAGTCGGTTTCCAGAAGCCTGTGGTACACTTCCTTAAGCCGGGATAAAGAATACCTGCCGGCCTGCTCCAGAAGCCGATCTAAAAGGAAGCTTGAAGCCATTCCCAGCTTTTCCTGAATCTCCGCATTAGACTTCCGCTGGCTGACCAGCTCTTTGGCACGAACCAGCAGGCGCACCTGCCGCGCCAGCATGACCATGAGGTAAGTTACCGCAGCCCCCTGCTGTAATAGTTGCTGCACCAGCTCCTGGGCCGGGCCCGCGCGGAACTCAAGGATAGCATCAACCATGGCGAAGACATTGGCCTCCTGGGTATAGCTTACCAGCGTCCGCACATCCTCTTCCTCGATGCGGCGCACCCTGGCAAATAGCGCCAGCTTATCAACCTCGCCCGCCATGAGCCATAGATTGCCGCCGACAAACTTCGCCAGCAGCTCCACAGCCTGCGGCGATATACTGCTGCCCGCCCCGCTAACCCGGTGCTGAACCCACTGCTTGAGCTTAACATCCTTCAGCAGGGGGAAAGTCCTCACCTCCGCCCTGGCGGAAAGCTCCTGCAGCAGGGGATTCCCCCCACCTATTTTCCCATCCACCAGCACCAGCACTATGAAGTCAGGGACCTGCTTTACATAGTCAGCTATTGCCTTAAACTCGTCTTCTTTGCCCGCCGCACGCGCCTTCTTCTTCCGGCCGGACTTGCCGCTGGACTCAAAACGCCCGAGCAATCCCTCAACGACGACCAGGCGCTTGTCCGATAGAAAGGGAACCGTCCCGCACACGCCCCTTAACTGGTCAATCGTCACCTGCCGCCCATCAAGCTCGGTAGTATTGGCCACCACATCCGCCAGGCCGCCTATGCCTTTCTTTATCGCGGCAAGCGATTGGCGAAGGGAAAAATCATCCTCTCCCATCAGCAAGTATAGCAATTTTCGCTCCCCCCTAATGCTCCCTCATTTTACCACAGAGATAGCGCATAGGTAAGGTTGACAAACGACCTCAGTTGAGCAATAATCGCAGCGAGGCGAAAGAAAATGAGCTTTGCTGCCATTGCTTAATAAGAGGTGAGCCAATATGACGGAAAAGCCTGAGCAAAAGCCCGATGAACTGAAGAAACTCACTGTAATCGCTGCTGACATGCAACTTGCCCCTAAACTGAGGACTCAAGCTATTGAGCTGATTCGCCAGGTAGGCACCTACGAAGCGCTCCTCGCTTTGCTTGAGCTCGGCGCCAACGAAAATCTCAACGTCTCGGAGAGAGACCTCGCCCTCAAGAAAGCCAGGGAAATAGTGAAGTCAGCCCACTCATAACTCCCATTCCAGATAAGGCATACATTGAACCTGTGAACATAGAAATCGGCATCATAGGGCTGCCTCAAAGCGGGAAGACAACCATCTTCAATGCCCTGACCAGAGGCAAAGCCGACACCGGAGGGCATGCCCCGGAGGGCGCTACGCCACACATCGGCATAACTAGGGTCCCCGAACCTCGCCTCAAGGTCCTGGAGGACATCCTGCACCCTAAGAAGCTTGTCCCCGCCGAGGTGAGCTACACAGATATCGGCGCCTCAATCAAAAGCCTGGCGCAGGACAAGGGAATAGGCGGAGAGCTCCTCAATAAGCTCGGCGGCTTAAACGCCTTTATCAACGTCGTCCGCGCCTTCGCCGATGAAACGATACCCCATATCTCCGGCAGCCTGGATATAAAACGGGACATAAGCGCCATGGGCCTGGAGCTCATCTTTTCCGATTTGGTCATCATCGAAAGAAGACTGCAGAAGATAGAACTGTCCCTAAAGGGGGCCAAGGCGCCCGAGCGCCAGGGGCTTCTCCAGGAGCAGGAGATTCTACTGAAGTTCAAAACTGAGATGGAGAAAGAGAAGCCCATCCAGGAGACGGATCTGACCCCTGCCGAGTCAAAAATTATCGCCAACTACCAGTTCCTCAGCGTCAAGCCCCTGCTGATACTGGTCAACATCGGGGAAGAAGGGCTTGCCGCTGCGGCATCTCTGGAAGCGGAGCTGAATGCAAGCTATTCCCAGCGCGGGTGCCGCGCCGTTGCCTTCTGCGGCAAGCTGGAGATGGAGCTGGCCCAGCTTGAAGACAGCGCTGTCGAAGAATTCCGCGCCGAATTCGGCCTTAAGGACTCCGCCCTGGACCGCACCATAAAGCTGTCTTATGAAATGCTGGACCTGATATCGTTTTTCACCATAGCTTCAAATGAAGTCAGGGCCTGGTCAATCCAAAGCGGCAGCAGCGCGCTCAAGGCTGCTGGCAAAATCCACACCGATATGGAGAGGGGGTTCATAAGGGCTGAGGTAATCAGCTATGATGACCTGCTCAAGTGCGGCAGCATCGCTGAGGCGCGTAAGAAAGGCCTGCTGCGCCTGGAGGGGAAGGACTACATAGTGCAGGATGGCGACGTGGTCACCTTCCTGTTCAATGTATGAGCCGAGCCTGAAGAGAAAAACCCCGTATTACGCCTTTTCTCCTCTTGATTTTTCCGCGCTCAGTTTGCGCACCATCAGCTTCAAACCATCTTCCCCCACCACCAGGATTTCCGCCCCTTTATCTATATTGCCGTCAACAGATTCGGCCTGCCAGAGCTCGCTGCGGATGGTGACCATGCCCTCCGGCGCCAGCGAAGTCGTCGCCCTGCCACAGCTGCTCATCATGGTGGGCAGTCCCACTATCCTCTGCTTCCTCAAGGTCTGGGTGACAAACATAAAAAACAGGGCGCTCCACAGGGCCCAGGCCACCATCACCGCAATAATAACCCACTTCGGTAGGTACATGCTGAAAAAGTGCGGCAGCCCCCAGCGCCAGAGCGCCCATAGAGCAGCCTCCTCCGCAGAGGTGCTGAGAACGGCTATTACCAGCCGCGCCGTCGTCATCTTCATACCCCTCCGACCCTATTATAGCAGGAGAACTGCACCGATAATAATCTACCAAATATTATCCATACATGAAAAAGAAAGCCCAATTTTTTCATGAAAATACTTGACTCCGTACTTGACAATTGAGTATACTAATGATAGTATTGTATTTTGTAATAATGCCCCTATTGTTTTTACCTCATTTTAAATTCATTGAGCCACGGTTTGCAGCCTATCCTCCATAGGCATGTGTCTCAAACTAGAGTATTAGCGGAAAGAAAAACAGTTTATCGCATTCGTTTAAGGAGTAGAGATGGTTCTTACCTCAACGACGCCCACGGAAAAATCAACGACGCCCATTCCCATAAAATCTTACGCCAAACTGCCCCAAATATTAAACGTCCCCAACCTGCTCAAAATCCAGATAGACTCGTATCAGCGCTTTCAGGAAGAAGGGATAAAGCAACTGCTGGACGAAGTCTCACCCATCAGGGACGTCACCAGCAACAGGCTGGAGCTCAGCTTCGTCGCTTACGAGCTACGCGAGCCCCGTACCGGCCACTCCGAGCAAGAATGCCACGAGCGAGACCTCACTTACTCAGTCCCCCTCTATGTCAGGGTCCGCCTGCTGGTCAAAGAGACCGGAGAAATCAAAGAACAGGACCTGTTTTTCGGCGATATCCCATTGATGACGGCCAAAGGGACCTTCATCACCAGCGGCGCCGAACGAGTGGTGGTAAGCCAGTTGCTGAGGTCTCCCGGCGTCTATTTTACCGCCGAAGAGGACGTCGCCACAGGCCGTACGCTGTGCTACGCCAAACTGATACCCACACGTGGCGCCTGGCTGGAGTTCGAGACCAGCGGACGGGATGTAGTATCAGTCAAGATAGATGGCAAACGCAAAATTCCCATCACTACACTGCTGCGCGCCATTGGCTACGACAGCGATGAGCAGCTGCTCTCCCTGTTCTCCAATGACGATAACTCGCCGGAACATCAATACATAGCTTCGACCATAGAGCGAGAGCCGCTCATCAAAAGTGAAGAAGAAGCCCTCCTGGATATTTATAAGAAATTGCACCCGGGGGAGCTTCCCACCATAGAAAACGCCAGAAAGCTGATAAAGCACCTCTTCTTTGACTCGGCGCGCTATGACCTGGGGTCGGTAGGCCGCTATAAGCTCAACAAACGGCTGGGCCTTGATATTGACCTCAAAGAGCGAACGCTGACCAAACAGGACATCCTGGAGATAATCAGGCACATCATCATGATAAACAACGGCAACGACCACGTTGACGATATTGACCATCTCGGCAACCGCCGGGTGCGCACC
>CAYWUK010000059.1:0-1032 GCA_964461475.1 uncultured Dehalococcoidaceae bacterium | reverse complement strand
AGGCAGTTACCCCCAGCGCCCTGGTCAACACTCGTCCCATAGTAGCCGCTATACGGGAGTTCTTCGGGGGCTCCCAGCTATCGCAATTCATGGACCAGACCAACCCGCTTGCCGAACTGACTCACAAACGCCGCCTCTCCGCGATGGGGCCGGGAGGACTATCCCGCGAACGGGCCGGCTTTGATGTCCGCGACGTTCACTTTTCCCACTACGGAAGAATCTGCCCCATTGAGACGCCGGAAGGGCCCAACATCGGGCTAATCGGCTCTCTGGCAACTTACAGCATCATTAACCAGCACGGATTCATCGAAACGCCGTACCGCAAATGCATCAAACAAGTCAATAATACACAAGAAGAAATGTTCGGCAAGACCACCCTGGAAGCAATATCCGATGATAAGGGCAAGGTAATAATAGCAGCCAACACCAAAATTACCCCCGCACTGGCGGCCAAACTTGCCAAGCTGCCTCCCAGAACTATAAAGGTGGTGCCCATTGCCTCTGATGATGTAGTTTACATGTCAGCGGATGAAGAAGAGGAATTTACCATAGCCCAGGCCAACGCCAAGCTGGACGAGAATAATCAATTCACCGAAGAGAAGGTTGAAGCCAGGCACGGTGACCACTACCTTTTAGAGTCCCCCGATAAAATAGACCTGATGGACGTTTCACCCAAACAGGTGGTGAGCGTAGCCACGGCGCTGATACCCTTCTTGGAGCACGACGACGCCAACCGCGCCCTGATGGGCGCCAATATGCAGCGCCAAGGAGTGCCCTTGCTCCTGCCAGAAGCGCCCCTGGTAGCTACCGGCATGGAGCCCGAAGCGGCCAAGCACAGCCGCCAGGTGGTCTTTGCCAAGAATGCCGGCATGGTAACTGAGCTGGCTGGCAAAAACGACGATAAACTTACAGGCAGGTATCATATCGTAATCACCAGAGACGACGGCGAGCAGGACAAATATGAGTTGATGAAATTCGTCCGCACCAATCAGGGCACCTGCATCAACCAGCGCCCACTGGTCAACAAAGGCG
>CAYWUK010000058.1:0-9006 GCA_964461475.1 uncultured Dehalococcoidaceae bacterium | reverse complement strand
GCCCATGGCGGTGATTTCATATTTTATACCCTTCTCACCCTGTAATATCTGCACCGCCCCGACAACATACTCGCTGAGCGAAGTGCTCCCCGTCCCTATCGGCACAACGCTCAATTCAACGATGGCCATTCCCACAGGCCTCCCTGTCAAACAACGCGAATCCCACTTCATTCATAGATATCTCCTTTAGCCATCAGCCTGCCGTAGTATAAGGTATTGGCGAGATAGATAGCGGCCAGCGGGTTATGGGCAAAGACCCTGTCCTTCACCGCTATCACCGTCACCGGGGCGCGGCAGTACTTAATAAACAAGGTGTCATGGCCGATACAAAGCCCAAGTATCACCGCCAGGTCAACGCCGGCCCCGTTTATAATTTCCGCCTGGGCTATGGGGTTGCACATGGACTCAAAGCTCTCCGCCCCCTTTATCTTCTCTTCAGGTTTCAGGCCAATCCGCTCCTTGGGTATAGCGCCCGTCTTGCACTGGACGGATACCACCTCAAATCCCCTGTTCTCCATGATATCGGTCAGAACGCGGGCCTCGTGCATAAGCCCAGCGCAAAAGGCAAGGCCAAGCCTTTTATAACCACACTTGTGGGCAAACTGTACCAGTTCCTCCACCCGGGGGATTTTGGTCCTGAAACCATCGGGCACGTGCTCATAGCACTCAAACTCCTGAACGGACGCCAGCCGGGCGAATTCCCTGACCTCCGGCTTATCATACTCATCAAGGGCTCCCGTAATGACCTCAGGCACGAGCTTCATCGGGCAGAAAGCGGGTGCTCTATCCAGCACAGGCTCCTCGTTGACCTTTATGCGCGGTGAGCATATCATCTTGGCGCAGCGGGAACACATGGGATACAGTTCTTCCTTCATAGCTCCACTCCTTCCTCAGCCAGTTAAGCCTTTCATATCGGCATACTTCTTAATCATTCTAGTCATTTGCAGGCCGAAAGGCAATCGCCCATTTGCGGGCTGAAAAATCAGGCATATGAGGGCAGTTTCAGAGCCTCAAGGCGAGGCTTTTTTCCTTGACTTTTCACTTAGGATGGTCTAAACTGTGGGCGGAAGTCAAGGGTAATCAGTTACGTAAAGCCTGAGCACTTTCTTAAGAAGTCTCGGCTTTAATTATGCTAGCTGCAAGGTTTCCATGAAAATTGCTATAAGTGGTAAAGGCGGCGTAGGTAAGACTTTGCTAGCAGCTTTACTCTCGCAGACATTTGCCGAGTCCGGCTATTCCGTCATCGCTATAGATGCTGACCCAGATGCCAATCTGGCCGCAACTCTCGGCTTTCCAAACCCTTCCGCAATAACTCCTATATCCGAGTTGAGTGACCTCATTGAAGAGAGAACAGGGGCAAGGCCCGGCCAGTCCGCCCCCTTTTTCAAGTTAAACCCCAGGGTTGACGACCTGCCGGAGAATTATTCGGCCAAGCGCGATGGCATAAAACTGATGGTGATGGGGCGAATCAAGAGAGGCGGCACCGGATGCTACTGCCCGGAGGGCGTCCTGTTGCAGGCGCTGCTCAGCCATCTGCTGGTGCAAAGGAACGAAGTGGTCATCCTGGATATGGAGGCCGGCATTGAGCACCTAACGCGGGGGACAGCCAGGGCCGTGGATAAACTAATAATAGTGGTAGAGCCAGGCCGACGCAGCATTGAAACCGCGCAGACAATAAATAAGCTGGCAGAGGACATAGGCCTGCGCAGCGTTGCCGTGGTCGGGAACAAGGTGAGAAACCAGTTGGACAGGGATTTCATAGCATCAAGCCTGCCTGGCGCGGAATTCATCGGCTTTATCCCCTACGACCAGGCAATAGTGGAGGCCGACCTGGCCAACCACCTCCCCTTCGGCGCCAGCGCCGGCATCGACAATGAGGTAAAGAGCATCTACGATAAATTGCTGCCCATAGCCGAGAAGCAGAGCATAAAAAGATAGATTATTTTGCACAACAAATTATGGCTGGCAAAAGTACAGCTAAGTCAGCAGCTTTTAACGCAGCCTGGTTAAAAGGCGCTAAAAATAAGAACCCGAAGAGGTAAAAAATAAACAAGGAGGACTTTTGTGGCCTACGATGCAACCAAAATGGCGGACTGGCAAATTGCTGAAGCTGCGGAACCAAACATGCCCGCTCCAGAAGAATGGCGGGAGAGGTTAAACCTGCAGAAGGATGAACTGCTCCCTTATGGGAGAATATCCAAGCTGGACTTCCTGAAGATTATTGAACGCCTGAAGGACAAGCCTGATGGCAAGTACATAGAGGTGACGGCCATAACCCCAACGCCGCTGGGCGAGGGCAAAAGCACCACCTCGCTCGGCCTTATCGAAGGGCTGGGCAAGCGGGGGCTCAATGTGGGCGGCTGTCTCCGCCAGCCTTCGGGCGGCCCGACCATGAACATCAAGGGGACTGCCGCTGGAGGCGGCAATGCCCTGCTCATACCGATGACGGAATTCTCCATGGGGCTAACTGGCGACATCAACGATATCATGAACGCCCACAACCTGGCCATGGTCGCCCTCACCGCCAGAATGCAGCATGAGCGCAACTACGACGACGAGCAACTGGACAGGCTCACCAAGATGCGCCGGCTGGGCGTTGACCCCACCAGGGTAGAGATGGGCTGGGTGATAGACTTCTGCGCTCAGAGCCTGCGCAGCATCATCATCGGCCTTGGCGGCCGCATGGACGGCTACACCATGCAGTCCAAGTTCGGCATCGCCGTCAGTTCGGAGCTCATGGCCATACTTTCCATCGTCAGAGACCTGGCTGACCTGAGGGAGAGGCTGGACAACATCACCGTCGCCTACGATAAAAAGGGCAACCCCGTAACCACCAAAGACCTGGAGGTAGGCGGCGCCATGACTGCCTATATGCGCAACACCATTAATCCCACCCTCTGCTCCACGGTGGAATACCAGCCGGTAATGGTTCATGCCGGGCCGTTTGCCAATATCGCTGTGGGCCAGTCTTCCATCATCGCCGACCGCATCGGCCTCAAGATGTTTGACTACCATGTCACCGAGAGTGGATTTGCTGCCGATATCGGCTTTGAAAAGTTCTGGAACGTCAAGTGCCGTTACAGCGGCCTCAAGCCGCATGTATCGGTGCTCACCACCACTATCCGGGCGCTCAAGATGCATGGCGGCGGCCCCAAGGTGGTGGCCGGCCTGGCCCTGCCCGATGCCTATACCAAGGAGGACGTCGGGCTTGTGGAGAAGGGCCTGCCCAACCTTCTGCACCACATCAACACCATCAAGACATCCGGCATCAAGCCGGTGGTATGCATCAACTCCTTTAACACTGACACCGCCGGGGAAGTCGCCGTGGTCAAGAGGGCAGCCGAGGCAGCTGGAGCGCGCTGCGCCGTAGCCAGCCACTGGGACAAGGGCGGCGAAGGCGCCCTTGAACTGGCCGACGCCGTTCTGGATGCATGCAAAGAGAAGAACAACTTCAAGTTCCTCTATCCCATGGAGATGAAGCTGCGGGAGCGCGTGGAAAAAATCGCTAAATTAGTTTACGGCGCCGACGGCGTGTCCTGGACGCCCGAGGCCGAAGCCAAGGCCAAGCAATTTGAGTCCGACGCTCAATACGATGAGTATGCCACCATGATGGTAAAAACTCACCTCAGCCTCACCCACGAGCCCGCCCTGAAGGGAGTGCCCAAGGGCTGGACCCTGCCCATCCGCGACGTGCTCATTTACTCCGGAGCAAAGTTCCTTTGCCCCTGCGCCGGGACCATCAGCCTGATGCCGGGAACCGCATCCAACCCCGCTTTCAGGAGGGTTGATATAGACGTACAAACAGGAAAGGTCAGAGGGCTATTCTAGCATTTCCAGTCCGCCACCAATGCTGGGGAGGTAAATGAAGGAAGCTTTACCGGCTAAAAAGCTAAAGGTTCACTTCAACCCTGATAATGTTGACATCGTTGTGGAGCAGGGAGAGAACCTCCTGCAGGTCGCCATTGCCGCCGGAGTGCATCTATACGCCTCCTGCGGCGGCGCCGGCACCTGCGGCACATGTAAGGTTTTAATTGAAGCCGGACAGGTGGAAAGCACCAGAACAGAAAAGCTCTCCCAGGCGGAATACCAGAAAGGTATAAGGCAGGCCTGCCAGAGCCGCGTCCTCTCCGATTTGACCGTCAATGTGCTGGCGGAGTCAAGGCTTGATAAAGCCGTTCTCACCCGCGAAGGCAGAAAGGCGTCGAAGGTCATCGCCACCGGCTGGCGGTTCAAGCCCCCGTTGACCAAGCTGTATGTGGAGCTGCCGCCGCCAACACTGGCCGACAATATAGGCGACCTCTCCCGCCTGCTGAGAGGGCTGAAGCAGCGCTATAAGCTCGGCAACATGTCGGTGGACTTCAACGTGGTAAAGAGGCTAGCGAAAGTCCTGCGCAAAGGTCGCTGGAAGGTTACTGTTACCACCCTCATCACCGCAGCCAAGCCGCGAAGCAAGGAGTGGCGCAGGCCAAGGGTGATAAATATAGAGCCAGGAAACACCACAGACAGGCATTACTCTCTGGCCTTTGACATCGGCACCACCACCGTTTGGGGACAGCTGCTTGATTTAAACCGGGGCGAGGTTATCGCCGAAGGCGTTGATTATAACGGCCAGATAAGCTACGGAGAGGACGTCATCACCCGCATCAGCTACAGTCAGAAACCGGGCGGGCTGAAGAAGCTGCAGCGGGCGGTCGTCGCCACCGTCAACGGCATTATTGATAAACTAACGGCTCAGGGAGGAGTCAACGTAGCGGACATTGAACACATAATGCTGGCGGGCAACACCACAATGACGCAAATCATCCTCGGGCTTGACCCCAAATACATCAGGCTGGCACCCTACACGCCGGTGGCTAACTTCTTCCCCCCCGTAGAGGCGGATTCCCTGGGTATCAAGGTGGGGAACCCCGTCCATGTCTTTACCTTCCCATCGGTAGCGAGCTATGTCGGCGGCGACATAGTCTCGGGGGTGGTGGGGTGCGGCATGCACCAGAGAAAGAAGCTGACTTTATTTATCGATATAGGCACTAACGGCGAGATAGTCATCGGCAACTCGGACTGGATGGTAACTGCCTCCTGTTCGGCCGGGCCTGCCTTCGAAGGCGGCGGCATAAAGCACGGCATAGTGGCATCCAGCGGGGCTATTGAAGAGTTCAAAATCAACCCGGCCGACTTCGAGCCGGTTATAGGCACCATCGGCAAAGAAAAACCAAAGGGAATCTGCGGCTCGGGGCTAATAAATATCGTCGCCGGGCTTCTTGAAGTCGGCGCCATCGGCCAGAACGGCAAATTCAACCCCGACTTGCCCACAAAGAGGATAAGACAGGGCAGCTCAGGCTACGAATACGTGCTCTGCCGGGCGCCGGAGACGCAGATTGGCAGGGATATAGTTATTACCGAGGTGGACATAGACAACCTCATGCGCGCCAAGGGAGCGGTGTATGCCGGATGCCAGACCCTGACCCGGAGCGTGGGCATGAGCTGCTGCTCCGAATTTGAACAGGTCATCATCGCCGGCGCCTTCGGCAGCAAGCTCAACATTGAAAGCGCCATCACCATCGGCCTCCTCCCCGACCTGCCTGTGGACAGGTTCGCCTTCATCGGCAACGGCTCCCTCCTCGGGGCAAGGCTCACCTCTTTCTCCCGGGACTTGCTTGACGATGCCAGACGAATAGCGCAGATGATGACAAACGTTGAGCTTAGCGAGAATGTAGATTTTATGAACAACTACATCGCCGCTCTTTTCCTGCCGCATACCGACACCGATGAGTTCCCCACCGTCAAGGGCAAACTGGCCGGCCTGCAAAATAAAAAACTGGGACAGAGGATAGCTGATTGAGCGTCAACATCGCCGTAGCCGGCAAAGGGGGTAGCGGGAAAACATCAATAACCAGCCTTGTCATCCGCTACCTGCTGAAGAAGGGGCTGGTGCCAATCCTGGCTATAGACGCTGACCCCAATGCCAACCTCGGCGATAGCATCGGCCTCAGCGTAAAACAGACCGTCGGCTCCATAATAGTAGGCTTTAACATGGAAAAGATAAGTATCCCCCCCGGAATGACCAAGGAAGCCTATCTGGAAATCAAGCTAAACGATGCGCTGGTGGAAAGCAAAGGCATAGATTTGCTCAGCATGGGCAGGGGAGAAGGGCCGGAATGCTACTGCTACCCCAACCTCATGCTGAGAAAATTCGCCGACAGCCTGATGGGAAATTACGCCTATACCGTCATGGACAATGAGGCCGGCATGGAGCACCTCAGCCGCAGGACAACGCAGAACATCGATGAGCTGCTCCTGATTTCAAATCACTCGGTAAAAGGCGTCCGCACCATCGCCCGCCTGAAAGAGCTGGTCAACGAGCTAAAGCTGGTGATAAAAAGACAATCGGTGATAATCAACTCCGTCCCCGGCGGCGTCGACCCCCTGGTCAGCGCGGAGATGGCCAGGCTGGGCATAGAGCCTGCCGCTACCGTCCCCTACGACGAGGAAATATATAGATATGACCTTGAACTAAAGCCACTCACCGGACTGCCTGACAGCGCAAAGGCGGCGAAGGCGGTGGATGCCCTGATGGATAGACTCTTAAAAAGAGGGGAAATTACTGCGAAAAGGAGCTAAGAGATGACAGCAAAAATTATCAGCGGCACCGAGATTGCCAAGCAGATTCGCGAAGAGCTAAAGGAGGAAATCGCCTCGCTTAAGGAGAAGCATAACCTGGTCCCCGGCCTGGCCACCGTCCTCGTAGGCGAGGACCCCGCCTCCCACGTCTATGTCGGGCAGAAGGAAAAGACCTCCATATCTCTGGGCATATACTCCGAAAGACATGACCTGCCCGCCAGCATCAAACAGCAAGAGCTCATGGCCCTGGTCAATAAGCTGAACAAGGACCCCAGGATTCACGGCATCCTGGTACAGATTCCCCTGCCCAAGCACCTAAACGAGAACGAAGTCCTCTATGCCATCGACCCCAAGAAAGACGTGGACGGCTTTCACCCGGTGAACGTGGGCAAACTGATGATAGGCGACCCCGACTACCTGCCCTGCACCCCACACGGGATACAGCAGCTTTTAATAAGGTCAGGGGTACAGATTTCCGGGGCCGAGGTTGTGGTGGTGGGCAGGAGCAACATAGTGGGCAAACCAATAGCCAACATCCTCCTGCAAAAGAAAGAGGGCGCCAATGCCACCGTCACCATATGCCACACCGGAACCCGCGACATTTCCTTTCACACCAAGAGGGCTGATATAATAATAGTAGCGGCGGGAAGGCCGAAAGCCATAACCGCAGACATGGTCAAGGAAGGCGTGGTTGTAATTGACGTGGGCACGAACGAGATTGGCAAGACCGCCGAGGGCAAAAGAATCCTCGCCGGCGATGTGGACTTTGATGCCGTCAAGGAGAAAGCCAGCATGATAACCCCAGTGCCCGGCGGGGTGGGGCCCATGACCATAACCATGCTCATGCTGAACACGATAAAAGCAGCCAAGCTGGCCGCTGGTTTATCCTGAAAAAGGAGAGAGAACATGGAATACAAGGTGCAGAAAAA
The DNA here is from genome assembly GCA_964461475.1 of uncultured Dehalococcoidaceae bacterium. Taxonomy (GTDB): domain Bacteria; phylum Chloroflexota; class Dehalococcoidia; order Dehalococcoidales; family RBG-16-60-22; genus CAYWUK01. The sequence goes on along the minus strand of CAYWUK010000058.1, from coordinate 1,459 downwards.
GAAAGCTCCGGGCAGGACAGAGGTGGAGGTGCTCGGCGAGACCTTTGAAGAAGGCAAGCCAGACGACAAAGAGCTGGGCAAATGGCGCCAGAAAATCGGGAGCAGGGAGGACAAACTCAAATACCTGCAAAGCGGAGAGAGATACTGGTATAGCAAAGATTGGTATGGCAGCGAAAAGAGGAAAACGCCGGCCTAGGCGAAGGAGGCAAAATGGCTATTGAAATTGCGAAGACGGCGTACAGCGGCAAAATCAAAGAAATAAAGCTGGGCGATGGAGACAAGAGCGTAACCGTCGGCGGGGAGTCGGCATACCCCTTTTATCTCTTTGAGGGCGCGATGCCGAATTTGCCCAGGATAGCCATGGAAGTCTATGACGCGCCCCCGGAAGAATGGCCCGAGGCTGCGCTGGAGCCCTTTGCCGGGGTAAGCGATGACCCGGTTGCCTGGGCCAAGAAATGCGTCAACGATTATGGGGCGGAGATGATATGCCTGCAGCTGCAAAGCACCGACCCCAACGGACTTGACCGCGGCGCCGATGAAGCCGCCCAGGTGGTCAAAAAGGTGGCCGATGCCATCGATGTCCCCTTGATTATCTGGGGCACAGCCAACCACGAAAAGGACACCGATGTCCTGAGAAAGGCATCCGAGGTCTGCCAGGACAAGCGCCTTATCCTCGGGCCGGTTGAAGAAGGAGACCACAAAAAGATTGGCGCGGCGGCCATCGGCTACAAGCACACCGTCATCGCCTCATCGCCAATAGATATCAACCTGGCCAAACAGCTCAATATACTGCTGGGCAACCTGGGGGTATCCGATGACCTGCTTATCATGGACCCCACGGTCAGCGGCATTGGCTACGGCATTGAATATGCCTACTCGGTGATGGAGAGGATGCGCATGGCAGCCCTGACCCAGCAGGACGAGAAGCTCCAGTTTCCCATTATCTGCAATATAGCCAAAGAAGTGTGGAAAATCAAAGAAGCCAAAATCAGCGAAAAAGAAGACCCCAATATGGGCGACGCCAGGAAGAGGGGGATACTGATGGAAGCCATGTCCGCCATGTTCATGCTCCTGGCTGGCGCCGATGTGCTTATAATGAGGCATCCCGATGCCGTAAAGCTGATACGCGAGATGATAAAAGATTTGACCGCCTGATGGAAGTGTTGAACTGGGAGGGAGTTTAAATGGCCGAAGAAAAAGAAATTAAGAGCATTGACCCCGCGACCGTGGAGATGATAGAGAAAGCAACGCGGGATGGGGTACGCGTGGTCTTTGAGCGGGCTGAGAGGCTAAAACCATGTCCCATCGGCTCTGAGGGCAGTTGCTGCAGCGTCTGCGCCATGGGGCCTTGCCGCGTGCCGCTACCCAAAGCGAAAGAGGAGACGCCGGAAGAAAAGAGGAAACGCACTGGCGTATGCGGCGCCACCGCCGAGACCATCGGCGCACGCAACTTCGTGCG
>CAYWUK010000057.1:0-9028 GCA_964461475.1 uncultured Dehalococcoidaceae bacterium | reverse complement strand
TTGCCGGAAAAGACCTGACCTTTAATGTCGAGCTAAAAGAGATAGCATAACCCCTTTGCCAACATAAGCGCCAGGCAACAGAGTGAAATATGTTCCTCCTCAATTACTCCACGGTTGTAGACCCGTTGCTGAAAGAGGTCAGGGTCTATGTCTTAGAGTTTTCCCGGATGAAAGCCGGGGAAAAGGCACTGGATGTATGTAGCGGCACGGGCGACCAGGCATTTTACTACGCCAGAAAGGGCATCATTGTTAGCGGCGTAGAGCGGAACCCACACATGCTCCAGTTGGCCAGGAAGAATAAGCAGAAACAGGGTTTGAGCAATGTCTCGTTCCAGATGGGCGACGCGCAAAATCTGCCCTTCGCGGAGGACAGCTTTGATTGCGTCTCCATCTCTTTCGCCCTGCATGAAAATGAGTGCGCGGCTATTGACCGTATAATCGCGGAAATGAAAAGGGTGGTTAAGAGAGACGGCACATTGATTTTTGTTGACTTCCGTGTTCCCCTGCCCAAAGGGCCGTATTTATACTTAGCCCACGTCATAGAATTCATGGTGGGGAGGCAAAATTACCGAAACTTCAAGGGATTTATCGGGCAAGGTGGTCTGGAGGGGGTGTTCAAGAGGAATCACCTCCCACAAGGGGAAAAGGGCAATCTAGACAATAAAATCCTGGAGATAGTAAAAACGAAAAATATTAAATAAGACATCTTCGCAGTCACGTGTTTCCGCACAGTATATCCATGGCAAGCTTGCGATAAATATGCAACTCCACTTATAATAATATTGACCTGACATGACAGAGACGAGATAAAATGCAGATAAACGTATCCCAGCTGCTCCAGGCACCTATAGGCGCAACCCGCGATTACCAGATAGACGAATTAGTTGATATGGCTATTGATGGCAATGCGCGCCTGGTGCAGGGCAATATCAGGCTAACGCGCACCTCCCGCAGCATCCTCGTTAAAGGCGCGCTGCTCGCTGAGGTTGAACTCACCTGCAGTCGCTGCCTGCGGCCATTCGCCTCCACCCTGTCCCTGAAATTTGAAGAGGAATTTATCCCCACCATAGATGTGCTCAGCGGGGCACCCCTTCCTCCGCCCGAGGAACCCGGGGCCTTCACCATCGATAAACATCATATCATCGACCTGACCGAGGCGATACGGCAATATACGGTGCTGGCTATCCCCATGAAGCCGCTTTGCCGGAAAGACTGCGCCGGCATATGCCCAAAATGCGGCCAAAACCTGAACACGGGGCCCTGCGCTTGTCCCACACATGCAATAGACCCGCGCTGGTCTAAACTTATTGATTCGCTAGAACATTCGGCAAAAAGACGCTGAAGAACGGAGTACATTATGGCTTTACCAAAGCGGAAGACCTCCAAAGCACGCCAGGGCAAGAGGCGCAGCCACCTGGGATTACAGCCGCCGGCGCTGGATTCCTGCCCTCAGTGCCACAGCCCAAAGCTGCCTCATCATGCCTGCCCCGTCTGCGGCACATACGCCGGCAGGGAAGTAGTTGAGATTAAGAGCTCTGAGAAGAAGAGCGCCTGAAGGCTTATGCTCTCTGACAGGATGATTGGGACAACCGCATACATCCTTTCCCGATAATTTCCAGCAAGGAGATTAGAAGTGACTGAGATGACAAAGGCGGTATATATCTTTCCCGGCCAGGGCTCACAATGGGTGGGCATGGGGCGCGACCTTTATCAGGATTTCCCTGCGGCTAAAGCCGTCTTTGACCTGGCCGACGAAGTCCTGAAATTTCCCCTCTCCAGGCTGTGCTTTGAGGGGCCGGAGGATGAGCTCAGGCAGACCGTCAATGCCCAGCCTGCCCTGGTAACGGCGAGCCTGGCCTGCTATCAAGCCATCCGCGAGAGCGGCGGCAGCCTGCCATCCCCCGCATTCATCGCCGGCCACAGCCTGGGAGAATACACGGCGCTCGCAGTGGCTGAGGTGCTTGACGCCGCCACCACCATATATCTGGCACGGGAAAGAGGGCGGCTGATGTATGAAGCCGGACTGCTCCGCCCCGGCGGCATGGCGGCGATAATAGGACTGGATGAGGCCCCGCTCGCCGAGGTCTGCAAGCAGAGCAGCACCTGGATGGCCAATATCAACTGCCCCGGGCAGATAGTAATCAGCGGCGCCAGAGAGGATATAGCCCACGCTATGGCTCTGGCCAGGGATAAAGGGGCGCACCGCGCCATCCCGTTGCAGGTGAGCGGCGCCTTTCATACGCCGCTGATGCAGCCAGCATATGACGGCATGACAAAGGCCATCGCCAAAATTGACTTCCACGCCCCGATTATACCGATTATAGCCAATTCCACGGCGCAACCGCTGACCGCCGCCAAAGAGGTGAAGGAAGAGCTTCTCAGACAGCTATGCAATTGCCTTCTCTGGCAGCAATCTATTGAATATATGGTGGATAAGGGCGTATCCACCTTCATTGAGATAGGGCCGGGCAAGGTGCTCACCGGCCTCGTCAAGCGCATAAGCAAAGAAGCAGAGACCATAAACATCGGCGATGCGGAGGCAGTCAGAGGCCTGGGCAACCCATCCCCCTGACCCCCTTCTCTAATAAAGGCAGGAGATACCAATGGAGCTTAAAGATAAAGTAGCGATAGTTACCGGCAGCGGGCGCGGCATCGGGCGGACGATTGCCCTCAAACTGGCCGGGGTCGGCGCCACCGTCGTGGTCAACGACGTAGGCGACCCTCAGCCCCTTGAAAGCGTAGCCGAGGAAATCAGGGCCATGAACAGGCAAAGCCTGGCGGTCATAGCCGATGTCAGCTCATCGGCAGACGTGGCCAGGCTGGTTGATACCACTGTTGCCACCTACGGCACAGTCCATATCCTGGTCAACAACGCCGGCATCGCCCGGGACCAGCTTGCCATGCGAATGTCGGACGAGGAATGGGACACCGTGCTGAATATCGACCTCAAGAGCGCCTTTCTCTGCACCAGGGCGGTGCTGCGGCACATGCTCAAGCAGCGCTGGGGCAGGATTATCAGCATGTCCAGCATCGTGGGGGTAATCGGCAACGCCGGGCAGGCCAACTACGCCGCTGCCAAGGCGGGCATAATCGGCCTCACCAAGACTATCGCCAAAGAAGTGGCTTCGCGCGGCATCACCGCCAATGCCATCGCCCCCGGCTTTATTGACACCCAGATGACGCAGAAGCTGGATGAAAACGTCAGGCAGGAACTTAAGAAACGCATCCCGCTCGGCTACTTCGGCTCTGCGCAGGATGTGGCCGAGGCGGTGGCCTTCTTCGCCTCGGAGGAGGCGAGATACATCACCGGGCAGGTCCTGCAGGTTGACGGAGGCATGGGTGGGGTATAGCCGCGAATGCTACGGATTCCTGCCAGCTTTGGCCATCTCTGCACCTGACCTGCTGATTTGCGCCGGAATTAACAGTCGCTGCACTCTTTTTGTTTGGCATCTCCCGCTGCAATATCAGGCTGGAAACGCCTGATTTTCCATTCCCTGAGGCAGTGGATTACCTCTTCATCGCTCGGCTCGTGCCAGAACCGATAGAAATCTGACAAATAGAACCTCGGCGTGGCGCCGACGGCACACGTTACCACCCTGTCGGCCACCTTCTCCAGCGCCTCAACAGCAACGGCTGGCGCCACCGGCACGGCGACGATAATCTCCTTCGGCTGCTGATATCGCACCGATTCCACCGCCGCCTTCATGGTGAACCCCGAAGCCATGCCGTCGTCCACCACTATCACGGTCTTGCCAGCTACTACAGCGAGTGGCCTATCGCGGTGATGGAGCAGCTTGCGATGGCGAATGTCGGCCCTCACCTGGCTGACCTGGTAGTTTATCTGCTGCTGGCTCAGGCCGGCCTTCTGCACCACTTCATCGTTGAGGATAATAGTGCCGTCGTCAGTGACCGCGCCAAAGCCCCCCTCCGGGCTCAGTGGCAGGGGGATTTTGCGGGAGACGACGAGGTCAAGCTCAGCCTCAAGGGCGAGGGCTACCTGCAACGCCACCGGCACGCCGCCGTTGGGGATGGCGAGCACGAAGACGTTCTTACCCTTGTATTCAGCGAGTTTTTCGGCGAGCCTGCGCCCGGCGTCATAGCGGTTTTCAAAGATAGGCTGGCTTCTGATAAATTCCATTGCGCCTCTCCTCAGTAATAATTTCAGGTTCACCCTATCAGCTTGAATTCATTCACATCCACCAGGCCCATGTCGGTCAGCCTGAGCTCGGGGATGACCGGCAACGCCAGGAAGGAAAGTGCGGCAAAGGGCGAATGCAGCGTTGCGCCTAAATCCCCGGCAACTTGCTCCAGCCCCTCCAGCTTGGTCACCACGGCCTCCAGCGGCTCAGCAGACAGGAGGCCGGCGATGGGCAGTGGCAGGCTGGCCAGCACTTTGCCGTCGGCCACCGCCACCAGGCCGCCCCGCATGCGCTCAATCTCTTTTACCGCAGCGAACATGTCCTCGTCGCTGGCGCCGATAACTACGATGTTATGGGAATCGTGGGCGATGGATGATGCCAGGGCGCCCCTCTTCAGGCCGAACCCGGAAACCAGCCCCAGGCCGATATTGCCGCTGGCCTTATGCCTCTCCAGCACCGCCAGCTTGAGCATATCCTGGCCGGCATCGGGCACGACATATCCATCCACGATTTTCACCTTCGCCAATCTTTTGCGGGTGATTATCTGGCCGGGTACGACCTCGATAAGCGGCATTTCCTCCGCAGAGGCCGGGATTCTAAACGCTTCTTTGGTGAAGGGTTTGACGTTTACAGTGTCAGTCAGGCCATTGCCCTTGGGTTTACATAAAGGAAACAGGGCCTTTCCCTCTCTGGCCACCAGACGGCCCCGATAAAAGACCATATTAATTTTCAGGTCGGAAAGGTCATCAAGCGCAATCAGGTTGGCGAGGTAGCCGGGGGCTATCGCCCCCACGCCGTCCAGCCGGAAGCGCTCGGCGGCATTGATGGTCGCCATCTGAATCGCCCGCACCGGCTCAAGCCCGCGCCGTATTGCCCTGCGCACAACCGCATCAATATCGCCGTCGCGGAGCAGGTCGGCGCAGCTGCGGTCATCAACCACAAAGAGGCATCTTTTATAGGTCTTATCGTTCACCAGGGGCAGCAGCGCGTCCAGGTTCTTCTCCGAAGAGCCCTCCCTAATCATGACGTACATGCCCTGCTTCAGCTTCTCTGCGGCCTCGCCGAGGGAGACAGATTCGTGGTCGGAACGGATGCCGGCGGCAACATAGGCGGAGAGGTCCTTCCCGCCGACTCCCGGCGCGTGGCCATCGATAATCCTGCCCGCGGCCATCTCTATCTTGGCGAGCACACCGGCATCGCCAGCGAGCACGCCGGGGAAATTCATCACCTCTCCCAGCCCAATGCACTCCTTCCACCTGAGGATTTTCCTGATTTCCTCAGGGCCGATAACAGCCCCCGCCGTCTCCAGATGGGTGGCGGGCACGCAGGAAGGGGCCATCAGATAAAGGTCAAGGGGCAAATTACGGGCGCATTCCAGCACATATCTCATGCCGGCCATGCCGGCGACATTGGCTATCTCATGGAGGTCGGTAACTATTGCCGAGGTGCCGTGCGGCACCACCGCCCGGGCATACTGGCCGACATCAAGCATGGAGCTCTCCAGGTGGGTATGTCCGTTGATGAGGCCCGGCGCCAGATATTTGCCGGACAGGTCCAGCACCTGCTGCGCCTGCTGGTAATCCCCCACCCCGGCAACCCTGTCTCCGCAGATGGCTACATTGCCCTGCTCAAGCTCGCCGCTGAAGGTGTTCACTACCCGCGCATTGGTCAGGAGAAGGTCGGCGGGGCGCTCTCCCCTGGCCACCGAAATCAGGCGGGCTAAATCGGCAGGCACTACTGCGCCTCCTCAACGACGCATATATCGGGCAGGTTGCGCAGGCTCTCGGCCCAATCCAGGCCGTAGCCAACCACGAATTCATCAGGGATGGCATGTCCCAGATAATCAATATCAACCGGAACCTGGCGCCGGGAAGGTTTGTCCAGCAGGGCGCACAGCCTCAAGGAAGCGGGCTTTTTCCGGCGCAGGTAGCTCAGGAGGATAGAGAGGGTCAACCCGGTATCCACTATATCCTCGACGACAAGGACATCCCTGCCTTTAATCGGACACCTGAGGCCCTGCGTCACTTTTACCCTCCCCGAGGTCTGTTTGCTGCAGCCATAGCTGGACGCCCCGATAAAATCCACCTCAACCGGGGAATCAAGCTTGCGAACCAGGTCGGCCATGAACATGAAGGAGCCTTTGAGAACGCCTATCAAAACGGGACACCTGCCATGATAATCCCTGTTGATTTCAGCAGCTAAGCGGTCAACGGCGGCTTCTATCTCCGCCCGATTGAAAAGGACTCGCAGCCTGGGTTGAGTGCTCATATCTATCGCAGATTATAGTCCCTAAGCGCAGCCCTGTCCAGCATGAACCTGCGCGAGATAGTGCGGATATGAAACCCATCTAAATAAAACCGCCCCCCGGAAAAAGAGAGGGGCGGCCTGAACTGCGTTAATCAATAAGCTTTAATCGACAAGCTTGAATTTGCTGCGTGGGGCACCACAAATGGGGCACCTCTCTGGCGGTTCACCCTCTACCGTGTTGCCGCATACCTGGCATACCGAGTAAGGCAGGCTGTCGAAGGGCTGGCCTGTCTCCAGGCTCTTTGCTGCCTTCTGGAAGAGGCCGTGATGTATCTTCTCAACCTTGTTCGCCAGGTCGAAGCTCCTCTCCGCCTTGGCGTCGCCCTCCGCCTTGGCCTTTTTGATGAATTCGGGGTACATCTCGGTGAACTCGTAGCTCTCCCCTCCGATGGCCGCGACAAGGTTTTCCTTGGTTGACTTAATCCCTCCCAGGACATTGAGGTGGTTGCGGGCATGGACGGTCTCCGCCTCGGCGGCAGCGCGGAACAGCCTGCCCACCTGCTTTTCCCCTACCTCTTCAGCTGCATCGGCGAAGAACAGGTACTTGCGGTTGGCCTGGCTCTCGCCAGCGAAGGCGGCCTGCAAATTATCTTTTGTATTGCCCATATACTACCTCCTTCTTAAAATTGCTATATTTCAAGTATAGAATTTTGCAAAAAGCAAAGCAAGGAAACAGCTAAATCTGTTGTGACCGATGTCAGCTACGATTTTTTCTTTACCGGGTATCTGATAATGGTCTTGACGACCTTGGCATCAGGATGGGTGAGGTATTCTTCTTCATGCATTCCCGCTAGCTCGTAGCCGTTATCGACGATGAACTGGTGTATGCGAGCGATTGTTGCCTCTTCCTGGTCATAAGGTCCTAGGTGGAGTATCTGTGCCACCGTGCCATATTGCCAGGTTTCCGCCTTGACCTCGGCAGCGGCCACCTTCTGCGGCAGGGATGCCGTATCCTCGGGGACAGGCAGGCCGATGATATGCGTCCACTGCTCCATCGGCACCAGATGGGCATCAGGGTAACGGGCGCGCAGGCCGCTGACTTTAAAAGTGGGCAGGCCCTTCTTCTTGAGTTCAAACTTAAGCGTGTACACGGAGCCATAGAGGACAGGCATGAGCGTGGAGAAGACCTCTTCTGGAGCACCTTTGCCATAGACCACGGCCATTCTTTGAGGAGGCATTTGCAGGATTTGAGGCTCTGTCAGGGATGATTTCCGCGGCGCCATAAATCACCTCCGAAGCGCTTTATTTTTTAATGCTGGTGAGCAGCGTCTGCGCATAGGACTCGTCCGCAGATGCGGCGACGAACAAGCGGTTGCCCTCAATCCTGGCCAGGACCGGAATTTGCCTGCCGCCTTCAACATCAAAAGAGCTTTTATATAAGGTCAGGCCACCTGCGTTCGTTTCAACGAAGCCAGCTTTGCCCAGGGCTATCTTTGCGGCGGGGCTGACGATGAAGCCCGGTAGGCCGGATTTTACCAGCCCCAGGACTCCCCCGGCGAAATCCCACATGCCGCCGGCGCCGACCGCCGCCGATATTTTCGCTAAATCTACCTGCTCCGGGGTATACAGTCCACCCAGCACAACCTGCAGATTCACCAGCGACATCACCGTATTAACCGTATCCACGGATTCCGGGGCGGCCAACCGAGCCATGTAGTTTATCAGGGTTTTGCTGGGCGTAACGATGCCCGTCGCAGCGCGCTTGGTCGTGCCGCCATCGGGAAAGCTGGCCAATTCCTCCAGTGCTGTCTTGTCGTCATAGTTTTTAAATCTCTTATTGGAGATAGCCGTCTTCAGCGTTTCGGCGGCGCTGCCCGAGCCCCGCACGAAGTATATGGTGCTGCCGGATACCGTCGTCCAGATATCTTGCACCGAGGCCAGGAATGCCTGCGCGGCGACTGCCACGGAGGCGTTCGTCAGCGTGACTCCGCCGGCAAAGGTGACGCCGCTATCCGACGCTACCCCCCACACCGCCAGAGACTCCACAGCCACATTAACCGGCAGCGGGGCGTTGAGCACCTCTTCGGGCAGGGTGGTGGGGCTGGCCTGTTTGACGTAAACGTATAAGTCCAGCGGCGTGTCGGGCACCTGGGTTGACGAGAGGTCAACGGCGGTGGCAGGGGTGGGGGCTTGGACCATCTCTTGTTTTTGCCCGCAGCCAGCGCTGACAAGAGGAATGGCCAGCAGCAGCGCCAGGGTAGAAATAATCAGCTTATATCTGATTGGCTTCATAGCCTTTCGCTCCCCTTGGTGCCATCGCTCTAGATATTCTACAACTTTTATGCCGATTATGCATCAGGAGGGGCCTCTATCAGCTTCTCCCCGTGCTCCAGCAGCACCCTGGCCCGTTCCGGTGGCACGTTCTTTGATTCCAGATATGCTTTGAGGGCATCCAGAGGGGTTAGCTCCTCCGCGGTGTATTTGCCCAGGCGCAGGCGCACGTCGCGCTGCACCTCCCGTGCCACGGTGGAGTAATAGGCCTCCTTGAGGGCGCCCCTGATTTCGCCGTCCCTTAGCTGGCTCTCCAGCGCCGACGGCAGGCTGATGTTCATCCGCACGATAGCTTCTTTTGCCCGTCTCCC
>CAYWUK010000056.1:4242-9076 GCA_964461475.1 uncultured Dehalococcoidaceae bacterium | reverse complement strand
CGTTAAGGCTTATCAGGCAAAGCATCGCCTCTCCCTGGAAGAGGCAGCGCGCGAGGTGCGCTACACCTTTCTGGCGCAGGTCGCCCGGAGCATCGGGGCGGAGCGGGCGGCGGTGGGGCATACCACGGACGACCATGTAGAGACCATACTGATGCACCTGATAAGGGGAAGCGGAATCAGGGGGCTGCGTGGATTGCAGCCAATAAACCTCTGGCAATCCGCAGGCGAAAGCCTCACCATAATAAGGCCACTTCTGCCGCTTACGAGAGTGGAGACCGCCGTTTACTGTCGCGACAACCAACTGGAGCCGCGCATTGACGCCTCCAACCTGTCGTTATCGCCATTGAGAAACAGGATACGCCAGCAGCTATTGCCGCTGCTGCAGAGCTATAACCCACAGGCGGTGGAGGCCCTGCTGCGGACTGCCCGCATCGCCGACGACGAGCTCGCCTTTCTTGAGCAGGAGACGGCCAGGCTCTGGGGCAAGGTCGCCGAGAAACAGGGAGAGGCGATTGTGCTGGACAGGGAGAGGTTCATTAAGCTGCCGGCGGCGCTGAAACGACAACTGCTGCGCAACTCCATAGAGAGATTGCTGGGCGGGCTAAAAGACATCGAGGCCCGCCACATTGAAGAGATAATGGAAGCCGCGAACAAACCGGTGGGGAAAAAGATAAGCCTGCCCGAGGGAATAATCTTCTCCGTTGAATACGACAGATATGTCCTCGGCAGCGATGCGGCGGCACTATCTCCCTTCCCTGTAATAGAAACCGAATATCCCTTAAAGATACCGGGTAAGACAAAGCTGCCCGGCTGGAGCGTCGAAGCGGCAATCATAGACTCCGTAGCGGCGAAAGTAACGGGAGCGGAGAAAAACGACTTCGTCGCATATCTTGACTTCGGCAAAATCGGTGGAGAAATCACGCTGCGCCGGCGCCGGCCCGGGGACAGGTTTCAGCCGCTGGGCATGGGCCAGCCCAAGAAGCTGAACCAGTTCATGATTGACGCCAAAATCCCTCAGGCGTGGCGAGGGAGAATCCCCATAATCTGCTCAGCAAATCAAATTTTATGGCTTGTCGGCTGGCGCATAGACGAAAGATCAAAAGTCAGCGAGGCCACCAGGAAGGTGCTGCGCCTGGAGATGAAGAGGCAAACAGAATGACAAATCTGGAGAAGGCAGAGGAGATAGCCGAGAAGCTGCGGCGGGAGCCCTATAACCTCCTGAAGAACGACTGCATCACCAAGTCCCTGAGGCTTAAACGGGAGTGCGCGGCGCTGGGCATTCCGGCGCGCGTCGTGGCATGCATCGGGTTGGGGCGCGCGCGGCTTTTCGGTCGCTGGCTCATCATCCCCGTGATTCACGGCTGGGGCGAGGTGGAGGGGAGACGCATTGAAACATCCCGGCCCCTCGGCTCATCGGGGCTTTGGCACATCGTGCCGATGAACATCAGGCCGCTTATAGCCGTCTGGCTCTAATGCCTGAAATGCCTGACGCCGGTGAAGACCATGGCGATATTGTGCTCATCGGCGGCCTTAATCGATTCTTCGTCCCTTATTGAGCCGCCGGGCTGGATGATGGCCGTTATCCCCCCGGCCGCCGCCGACTCCACCACGTCGGGGAAGGGGAACATGGCGTCGGAGGCCAGGACGCTCCCACTGGACTTCTCGCCAGCCTTCTCCTTGGCTATCTCGGCGCTGACAATGCGGCTGGGCTGGCCTGCGCCCATGCCAACCAGCGTCCTGTCTTTGGCGAGGACGATGGCGTTTGATTTCACATGCTTCACCGCCCGCCAGGCGAAGAGCAAATCGCTCACCTCGTCCAGCGTCGGCGCCCGTTTGGTCACCGTCTTGAGGCTGACGTCATCTTCGGGCAGGGAATCGGAGTTCTGCACGAGGAAGCCACCCCTCACCCGGCGGAAGTCAAGGTAACCAGCGCTGGCCTTGCCGTAGTCCGGAGGCAGCTCGGCGAGCAGTATGCGAAGGTTTTTCCTGCTCTTCAATATTTTAAGGGCTTCGGCTTCATATTCAGGGGCGATAACGATTTCATAGAAGGTCTTGCCGATTTCCTCCGCCGCAGGCACGTCAATGGCCCTGTTGACAGCGACGATGCCGCCGAAGGCCGCTACGGGGTCGCCGCTGAAGGCGCGACGATACGCCTCGGCGATATCTTCGTGGCTGGCCAGGCCGCAGGGGTTGGTATGCTTGATAACGGCCACCGCAGGCGCGGCGAAATCGGTCACCACGCCCCAGGCGGCATCGGCATCCATGATATTGTTGAAGGAAAGCTCCTTGCCCCCCAGCTGCTCCGCCCAGGTGATGCCGCTATTCTGTTTGGCCCCCACCGCCAGCTCGGCATAGAAGGCAGCCGACTGATGCGGGTTCTCACCGTAGCGAAGTCCGTAGCGCTTCTTCATGGCTACAGTCAGCTCATCAGGGAAGCCCGCCATATCCTGCCTGAGATACTGGGAAATAGCTGTATCGTAGATAGCCACGTGCTGAAAGGCCTTTTGCGCCAGCCGCTTGCGCTCGGCCATTTCCAACGCTCCAAGCTTCAGCTGCTCCAGCACCAGCTTATAGTCTGACGGGTCAACCAGCACGATGACGCCGGGGAAATTCTTGGCGGCGGCGCGAATCATGGTTGGCCCGCCGATATCTATATTCTCCAGCGCCTCTTCTAGGGAAACGCCTTCTTTGGAGACGGTCTGGACGAAGGGATAGAGGTTGACCGCCACCAGGTCAATAGTTTCCATCTTGTTCACAGCCAGCTCGGCCATGTGCGCCGGAAGGTCGCGCCTGGCGAGGATGCCGCCGTGGACAGCTGGGTGCAGCGTCTTCACCCGCCCATCGAGGATTTCGGGGAAGCCGGTCATTTCGGAGACGCCCTTAACCTGCACGCCGGCTCCGGCCAGCGCCTTCTTAGTTCCGCCGGTGCTGAATATCTCAAAGCCCAGCTTGCTCAAGCCCCTGGCGAAATCAGCCACCCCCGTCTTGTCGGAAACGCTTATAATGGCTCTCATGTATACTCCTTCCGCTGCTCTATGGATAACCTGCAAAACCGGAGATATAGATTTATAACTCTGCCACTACTTTCTCTATAATAGCGAGGGCTTCGTCAAGCTGCTCGTCGCTGATAACAAGTGGAGGCTGTATCCTGAGAACATTGGCGAAAACGCCCCCCACCCCTATAAGGAGTCCCTTCTTAAGACATCCATCGCGGACTGCCTTGGCCTCAGCGGCGGCCGGCGTCTTGGCCTTATCCTTTACCAGCTCTGCGCCTATCATCAGGCCTCTGCCGCGCACGTCCCCAATTATGGGGTGTTTCCCCTTTACGGAGTTCAACCTCTCCTTTATAAACTTCTCCTTCCGCGCGGCCTGGTCGGCTATCTTCTCCCGCTCTAAGAAGTTGACGGTGGCCAGCGACGCCGCGCAGCTAACGGGGTTGCCCCCGAAGGTGCTGAGGTGCTCGCCGGGCTGGAAGCTATCGGCGATTTCATCCGGGGCGATGAAGGCGCCCAGCGGGAAGCCGTTGGCGATGCCCTTGGCCATAGCCATAATATCCGGCTCGACGCCGTAGTGCTCTATGGCGAACATCTTGCCCGTCCTGGCAAAGCCACTCTGGACTTCATCAACGAAGAGCAGGATTTTGTGCTGGTCAAGGACTTCCTTCACCTTTTTGAAATACGGCTCAGGCGGGGCGATGATGCCGCCCTCGCCCATGACAGGTTCAGCGATGAAGGCGGCTACATCGCCAGCGGTATCATATCTGATGATATCCTCCAGATATTCGGCGCAGCGCATGCCGCAGGTCTCAGGCTCAAGCCCAAAGATACAACGATAGCAGTACGGAGGCGGGGCAAAGCTCACTCCGGACATGTAAAGGCCGCCCCTTTTCTTGCGCGCATAATTGCCCGTTATGCTCAGGGTGGCGTAGGTGCGACCGTGAAAGGACGCTTGCAGGGCGATGAACTCGCGCTTCCCGGTGTATGTCTTGCCCATCCTCATGCCGCCCTCCAGCGCCTCCGCCCCGCTGTTTGTGAAAAAGGTCTTCTTAAGCCTCCCCGGGGTGATTTTGGCTAATTTCTCGGCAAGGTCGGCGGTTGGCTTGCTGTAATAGACATAAGAGCAGCAATGGACATAGTGGTCAATCTGTTCTTTGGCGGCCTTTATAACCTCGGGGTTGCCATGGCCGACGCTGGTAACGGATATGCCGGCAAAGCAGTCGATATACTTCCTCTTGTCCTCGCCAAATATCGTTGCCCCCTCCGCCCGCTCAAACACCACCGGCGCGATGCCGGCGAGCATGCTGGTGTTCACGTACTGCCCGTATTTTTCAATAGTATCCATAATGATAGCTCCTTTCATGGCATGAAACACGCACTTAACCTGCGCGCCACGATAAATTCTATTCGATTATCACCCTCGCCTCACCGGCCTGTTTCACCACCTCGCCGATGACCTTTGCCTCAGACACAACGCGGGTGATGCTTTCGGCATTGTCCGGCGAGCAGACGACCGCCATGCCCACGCCCATGTTGAAGACGCGGTACATCTCCTCCAGACTAATTTTGCCCTTTTGCTGAATCAGGTGGAAGATGGGCGGGACAGCCCAACTCTGGCTATGGAACTGCGCGGCAGTGCCCGGCGGCAGAACGCGGGGCACATTGCCAATAAGCCCGCCGCCGGTAATGTGTGCCATGCCCTTGATGAGCGAAATAAGCGGCTTCAGCTGGCGGTAATAGCGGCGATGTGGCTCCAGCAGCTCTTCGCCGAGGGTGCGCCCCAGCTCAGGGTAGTGGGTCTGCAAAGCGGGCTTATCGGTGCCGAAAATCCTGCGCAG
>CAYWUK010000056.1:0-4232 GCA_964461475.1 uncultured Dehalococcoidaceae bacterium | reverse complement strand
AAAAATATTGCGAACCAGTGAATAGCCGTTGGTATGCAGTCCGCTGGAGGGCAGGCCGATGATAGCATCGCCGGGGACAATCGTCTTGCCGGTAAGTATCTCGTCCTTCTCTACCACGCCGACGATAAACCCCACCAGGTCATAATCTTCCCCGGCATAGAGGCCGGGCATCTCGGCGGTCTCGCCGCCGATGAGGGCGCAGCCGACCTCCCGGCAGGCGCTCGCCAGGCCCTGCGCGATGGCTTCCACCTGCTCGGTCACCAGCTTGCCCATAGCGATGTAATCAAGGAAGAAGAGAGGCTCGGCGCCACAGGTGAATATATCGTTGACGCAGTGATTGACCAGATCAATGCCGATGGTATCGTGCTTGCCCAGGGCAACGGCAATCTTTAGCTTGGTGCCCACGCCGTCAACGCTGGACACGAGCACCGGCTGTCGGCGTCCCTTTAACTCAAGGAGACCGCCGAAGAAGCCAAAATCGCCGAGCACTTCCGCACCGAAGGTGGAGCGAGCGTGTTTGCCTATCAGCTTCTTCGCCCTGGCGGAAGCATCAATGTCAACGCCAGCAGCAGCATAACTGTCTTCTATCTTCCTACCTCCTCGGGCAAATTCTGTGACTCAATACACTTCAGCCAGGAAATCAAGGAGCAGCTTATTAAACGCCTCCGGCGTATCCTCATGGGGATTGTGAAACGCCCGGGGCACCACCTTCAATCGCGAATACGGTATGCCGTCGGCCAAAACCTCGGACGGTTCGCGGAACGAGGCATCGTCCTCGCCCACTATGACCAGCGTCGGCACCGATATCTCCCCGAGGCGCGACGTTAAATCCTCCCTCCTGTTCATGGCCTCCCTGATGAACACATAGCCGTCAACCGAGGCCTCCATCATGCGGCGCTTGGCCGCCTCCCGAGACGCGGGGTATCTCTCAAAGCGCTTCTGCACCAGCGGACTTTGCTGAACGTTGTATTCAAATGCAGCCCCCATGCCATCCCGACGGGCGATTTCATTGAGCTTCTCCCCCAGCTCTTTCATCCCCGGGATGAAATGCGGCCCGGCCGAGGCATCAACCAGGACGAGCGAGCCGATAACGTCCGGATGGTCCAGCACAAGCTGCACGCTCATGAAGCCCCCCAAGGAGTGCCCCACCAGGCAGCACCCAGTCATGCCGAGGTGGTTGAGTAAAGAGTAAACATCATCGGCCAACACGGGGATGGTACAGGCCTCAACCGAGGACGGAGCGTCGCTCTTGCCATGCCCGCGATGGTCCATGGCCACCACCCTGTATTTTTTAGAAAGCGCAGGTAGCTGGTTTGCCCAGCTCTGGTGGCTGCCGGTATAGCCATGGCACAACACCACGCTTGGGCCCGCCCCGGCAACCTCATAGTACAGGTTTATGCCATTTATATTGACGCCGGGCATAGCAACACCCCCTCTTAAAGGCATCAGGCTGTTGAGATAATCATTCTGACGGTTGCATCTTAAAACGCGGAGGGGAGTCCTGTCAACCACGCTGAAACAGCTTTCCACAGAGAGCTTTCATGGTGCCGAGGGGGAGATTTGAACTCCCACGAGCTTTCGCTCACCACCCCCTCAAGATGGCGTGTCTACCTATTCCACCACCTCGGCAGGATATGGCAGGAGTGCGAGGATTCGAACCCCGGACCGGCGGTTTTGGAGACCGCTGCTCTACCAACTGAGCTACACTCCTGTGCGCTGTGGTATTATAATTTATTTTAGCATACTTCTTCAAGCTGCGGTGTGGGGTTGGGGGAAAATGGGCTATAATATAGGTTAAATACGCTTATGGAAAGGGGATAAAATGACGGAGCTTGCCGCGTATATGGGTAAAAAGGTTGCGCTAATCATCATTGATATGCAAAATGATTTCATTTCTGAAGGTGGCAGTATTAAGTGTGTCGGTTCGGAGCAGATTGTCCCGCTTATACTGGATTTAAAGAAAATGGCGAAGAAAAAAGGCATCCCCGTTATCACTACTCAGGAGCAACACAGGAAATCCGGAATAGACCTGGGTAGAGAAAGCGACAACAAGTCACACGAACATTGCCTGGAAGGGAGCTGGGGCGAGAAGATGATACCCGGAATGGAGCCGCAAGACAGCGACTATCACATCGTAAAACGCAGATACAGCGCCTTCATGGGCACGGAGCTGGAAATAATCCTAAAGGGCATGGGCATAGATACGTTAATTATAACCGGCGTGGCCACCGATGCCTGCGTAGAAGCTACCTGCATGGAAGCCCAGCAGCTTGACTATAAAGTGATAGTGCCGAGGGAGTGCGTGGCCGGCACCTCGCTGGAGCAGCACGAAGCGCTCCTCAAACACATCGGGCGCATACTGGGGAGGGTGGTTCCGCTGCAGGAACTGATGCATGTATTGGAAAGAAGATAAAATTATGCCATGTAGTAATGGATTACAGGAAGCAGCTGCTAAGGCATTTGATGAGAGTTTATCGAGAATCTCCAGTAAATAATGATATATTATTTGAAGTCCAGCGCATGAAAGACATAGAATACGTTCAAGGTAATTAGAAATGCCACCGTATCGAGAGCTATCAATCAAGGTAGAAACTTTGCAGAATATGCTTATCTCATATGCCACAGGTGGTACTGTTACCGAAGATGAATATAGACAGCTTCGTCTTGAACTATTAGATGAACCAATTTTACGTGACCGATTACCACGCTTTGTACATACGTGTCGAGATTTACGTCAATTTTGGCCTTTCATACAGGGAATCTCTCCCAACTATCGGGGGCGGCGTGAATATCTCTGGTCGGAGTTTGGTCCTATCATAGATATGCTCGAACAGAGTGATAGGTCAAGGCCTCCGTCTGATGATATAATTTCAGAGACTCTGACTAATGTTGATTCAGATACAATACATCAAGCATGGCGGCGAGCTCTACAGCGAAGATTTGATGACCCCGATGGAGCAATAACAGCAGCTCGTACTTTAATTGAGACTGTCTGCAAGCATATCCTTGACCATTCGGGAGTTAGTTACGGAAATAGCCCAACATTACCCGAACTTTATAGACTCACCTCTCAGAGCTTGAATCTCGCTCCTGGCCAACAAACTGAGAGAGAATTGAGGCGTATTTTTGGTAGTATCACAGTAATTGTTGAAGGAATTGGATCATTAAGGAATATTCTAGGTGATGCTCATGGTCAAGGAACAGGAAGTGAGCAGCCTGAAATTCGACATGCTGAGTTAGCTGTTAATTTGGCTGGAACATTAGCAACTTTTTTGATAGATATTTGGGAATCCCACCAATAAGATATCCACAAAAGGATTAGCAAAAGATTAGCAAAAATAGAAATAGAACGCAAGCAGTCGGGAAAATTCTGGAAAAATGAAGCTAGAAGTGGTACCCCTGGGGCGATTCGAACGCCCGACACGCGGTTTAGGAAACCGCTGCTCTATCCTTCTGAGCTACAGGGGCACAATTCTGGTGGAGCTAAGTGGAGGAACAAAGAACTACTGGTTTATCTTTTAACCTCGCCACTAACCTCTTCACCGTCATTATTCTATCAATTAAGCCCTCTGGAAACAAGCAGCTAAAGAAAGTGCTGGCTTTGAAGCTAACAAGAAGATGGAAAGTTTACAGTCTCCATCGGCCCGTGGATATCCAACTCCTCAACTCCATTGTACTAGTAAAGTAGACATTTACGAGCTTACACTAAATTCAATCTTTTGGTAATGGTTTGGGGCATGGTTGTATCTGGTTATATTACCCCATCATTTTCGCAGGTAGATAGGTGGCTAACTGGGGAAAGGCTGAAATGAGTAGCAGGACCATAAAAACCACTATCGAAAAAGGTACAGCACCCATCGCGATTTCGCTGAACCTATATTGTGGGCGAAGCCCTTGTATTACGAACAGATTTAAACCAACGGGTGGCGTCAACAAACCCAGTTCGCTAAGCATAATGAGGACTACTCCGCCCCATATTGGATCAAAACCCAGAGAGACAAGCAGAGGAAAGGTTATGGGGAGCGTCATTACCATGGCTGCCAGCGAATCCATTATCATACCTAAAACAATATACATGAGGTAAATAGACCCGAGAACAAAATATTTGCCCAGGCCAAGTGCAGCTACCAGTTTCAGCAAATGCTCGGGTATCTGTAATAGTCCTATGCCCAGTCCCATTGACTTGCCCCCAGTAGTGATGCCACTTGTTAGCTCGTGATTACGGTTAACAC
>CAYWUK010000055.1:3887-9145 GCA_964461475.1 uncultured Dehalococcoidaceae bacterium | reverse complement strand
ATCTTAACCTCACCCCCTTAGTCCCCCTCTCCAATTAGCCCGATGAAACGATTCTCGCTTATAATCATATTGGAGAGGGGTCAGGGGAGAGGTAAGAACCTGCAACCAAATGCAAACAGAACAACACTTCTGCCTTTACTTTATAGCTAAATTGTGTTAAAATTAAATAGTCAAATGCATGAATCACCTTGCTTAAAAACCATCTGCAGTTGGCAAACAATTCCCGCCATAGCTATGCGTTCTTTTGTTTTCGGTTCCCCCGGCCAATGCCACCTCAGGCCTGTTCCTTTTTTAAAATCGCTCAGGAGGGGAAAGACCTCTTATGACAGAAGATAAAACATTGCCAGAAGAGGCATTAAACAATAACAATAATGATTATACCGCCGAGGACATCCATGTCCTTGGGGGGCGGGAGGCGGTGCGCCTGCGCCCGGGGATGTACATCGGCAGCACTGACCAGCGCGGCCTTCACCATCTGGTATATGAGATTGCCTACAACAGCATTGATGAAGCCATGGCGGGCTGCTGCACGAAGATAGCGATAACTATTAAGGCGGATAATTCCGTCACTGTGGAGGACAACGGGCGTGGCATCCCCGTGGATATTCACCCTGCCACCAACCTGTCGGCACTGGAGACGGTGATGACGGTGCTGCACGCCGGGGCGAAGTTCGGCGGCAAAACATATAAGGTATCGGGCGGCCTGCACGGCGTTGGCGCTTCCGTAGTAAACGCCCTCTCTTCTTATTGCTGCGTCAGCGTCAGGCGAGATGGCAGGTGTTACCGCCAGGAATACAAGCAGGGCATACCTCAGGGGGAGGTCACCAAGGTTGGCAAAGCCACCGGCACCGGCACCACCACTACCTTTGTTGCCGATGAGGAGATATTCGGGCAGGCCAGCTATGATTTTGATACCTTGGCCGACCGCCTCAGGGAAATGGCCTATCTCAATAAAGGGCTGGAGATATCCATCAGGGATGAAGCGCAGGACAGGGAGATGGCCTTCTATTTTGAAGGTGGCATTGCCGGCTTTGTCCGGCACTTCAATCGCAACCGGCCCGTGCGCAATCTTCAGCCGATTTATATTTTTAAAGCGGTGAACAGCACCATGATTGAGGCGGCGCTTCAATATAACGAAGGCTATTCCGAATCCGTCTTCAGCTTTGCCAACTGCGTTAATACCATTGATGGCGGCACCCATCTTACCGGCTTCCGCTCGGCGCTGACCCGCGTACTCAATGATTACGCCCATAAAAGCAAGCTGCTCAAAGACGACGACCCCAACCTCACCGGCGAGGATGTCAGAGAAGGCCTTACCGCTATTATCAGCGTCAAGCTTGCCGGGCCTCAGTTTGAGGGGCAGACTAAGGCCAAGCTGGGCAATATTGAAATCAAGAGCGTGGTGGAGAGCGCCGTGGGCGAAGGCCTGGCCCTTTACCTTGAAGAGCACCCCGACGACGCCAGGAAAATCATTGAGAAGACCGTCACCGCGGCCAAGGCCAGGGAGGCGGCCAGGAAGGCCCGCGAGTTAAT
This sequence comes from uncultured Dehalococcoidaceae bacterium, assembly GCA_964461475.1. Lineage (GTDB taxonomy): Bacteria > Chloroflexota > Dehalococcoidia > Dehalococcoidales > RBG-16-60-22 > CAYWUK01. The sequence goes on along the minus strand of CAYWUK010000055.1, from coordinate 7,612 downwards.
TATCAGGAAGGGCGGCCTTGATACCAGCATGCTGCCCGGGAAGCTGGCTGATTGCTCGGAGAAAGACCCTGACCAGTGCGAGTTGTATATTGTGGAGGGAGACTCGGCCGGCGGCTCGGCCAAGCAGGGGCGGAACCGCCGCTTTCAGGCGATACTGCCGCTGCGAGGTAAAATCCTCAATGTGGAGAAGTCCTCTCTGGAAAGGATGCTATCCAGCGATGGCATACGCACCATCATTACTGCGCTGGGCGCCGGCATGGACGAGGAATTCGACACGACAAAGCTCCGTTATAGTCGCATCATCCTGATGACTGACGCTGATGTTGATGGCTCGCACATTCGCACCCTTTTGCTAACCTTCTTCTTCCGCCACATGGTAGCGCTCGTCAGCCAGGGGCACCTGTTTATAGCCCAGCCGCCGCTCTATCGCCTTAAGATGGGCAGCGATATCCATTGGGTTTATTCGGAGCAGGAAAAAGAGCAGTTAATGCGCGAGAGCACAGCTAAAAAGGTGGAAGTCCAGCGCTACAAGGGCCTCGGCGAGATGACCCCGGAGCAATTGTGGGAGACCACCATGAATCCCGCCACCCGCACCATTCTTAAGGTAGAGGCGGAAGATGGCGCCAAGGCGGACCATATATTCCATGTGCTGATGGGTGGAGAAGTCCCGCCTCGCAAGGCCTTTATCCAGGCGCATGCCAAGAGCGTCAAGAACCTGGATATTTAAATCTCAGGAATATCTCACCTGCCCCCTACCAGCGAGAAGAATTCCGCCCGGCTGGCCGGCCAGCGGTGGAAGGCTCCTCTGATTGCCGAAGTGATGACGTTGCTCCCCGGTTTCTTTATGCCGCGCATAATCATGCACATATGTTCGGCGTGAATGACCACCGCCACCCCATCCGGATTAATCCCTCCGTAGATAGCGTCGGCAATCTCCGTGGTCATCCTCTCCTGTAGCTGGGGGCGCCTGGCGCAAATCTCCACCACCCGCGCCAGTTTGCTGATGCCGACGATACGTCCCTCCTTGTTGGGGATATAGCCCACATGGGCCACCCCGTAGAAGGGCAGCAAGTGATGCTCGCACATGGAATAGAAAGGGATGTCCTTAACAATCACCATTTCGCGGTGCCCTATCTCAAAATCCACGTCCAGCTCTTTCCTGGGGTCTTGCCCTATGCCGCTGAAGAGCTCGGCGTACATCTCAGCCACTCGTGCTGGGGTCTCCTTCATTCCCTCGCGCTCGGGGTTTTCCCCGATTGCCTTTATAATTTCTTTTACCGCCTTCTCAATTTTAACCTCATCAAACATTCCTGTTCTCCTTTTATCCTGTTGCCGGGCGCTGCTCCCCGCAGCCAGTTATTGTATCACATTTTCGGGCCAGCGGCCCTCCCTGCCGGTTACGTTGTTTCCTCAACCGGCACCGGCGTGCTGGATGCTATTTCCGCCACTATTTTCTCCGCGGAAGACCCCCGTAATCCGGTTTCCGCCTTGACGATGATGCGGTGGGCCAGCGCCGGGCCCGCCAGTTGCTTAACGTCGTCCGGAAGGACGTAGTTGCGTCCGCAGATGGCGGCCCATGCCTGCGATGCTTGGTAAAGGTTCAAAGAAGCGCGCGGGCTGGCCCCCAGCTTTACGCCGGGGTGATTTCTCGTGGCCTGGGCCAGGGTTACGATGTAGTTGCGCACCGAGTCCTCCACATAGACCTGGCGGCAAAGTTTCTGCAGCTCTAAAAGCTCTGGGGCGTCAACCACGCTGCTCAGTTCGTCCAGGGGGTTTTCCTGCTGAAAGCGGCACAGTATGTCCCCCTCTTCGCCCGACGTTGGGTAGCCTAGGCTTATTTTGAGCAGGAAGCGATCCAGCTGGGCTTCGGGCAGGGGGAAGGTTCCCTCCAGCTCCACGGGGTTCTGGGTGGCGATTATCATGAATGGGCGCGGCAGGGGCATTGTCTCCACATCTACGGTAATCTGGCGCTCCTGCATGCATTCCAGCAGGCACGACTGGGTTCGCGGGGTGGCGCGGTTTATCTCATCGGCCAGCACCACGTTGGCCACTATTGGCCCGGCGCGGAACTCAAAATCGCAACTCTTCTGGTTGAAGTAGTAGATGCCGGTGACGTCCGACGGCAGCAAATCGGGGGTGAATTGAATCCTGCGGAAATTGCAGCCCAGCGAGCCTGCGGTTGCCTTGGCCAGCATAGTCTTGCCGATGCCGGGCACGTCCTCAATGAAAATGTGACCCTCGCAGAGCAGGGCCACCAGCACCAGCTTTATCGTCTCTTTCTTGCCCACGATGACCTTGCCGATGTTATCGCTAATCCTATCGGCTGCTTCCTTTATCCGGGAGACATCCGGTCTTCCAGCCATGCTGTTCATAATAACCTCCTGAGCTATTTCGGCTTATCGCCTTCGCCCTCTGAGCGCCTGAGGCGTTGCTCTTTAATTTTTTGCCAGCCATGTTTTAGCTGGTTCAGCTCCTCGTCGGACGGCGAGGAAAGGCCGTATCGGGCGCCCGCGTAGCGCCGCGTGATAAGTTGTAGCTCCTCCCTGGTCGCAGGCAGCAGCTCCTCCAACAGGTAAAGGTACTCGTCCGGGGTCTGGAATGCAAGCCTGGGATGGCCCCGGGCGGCTGTCCATTGCAGGAGCCTTCGGTAGAGGTGACGGATTGATGCTATCTCCGCTGGCTCCGTTTGCCTCTGGCGGCGCGCAGGCAGCTTGATTCCAAGCAGCTTGAGCAGGATGCGCTTCAAAAAGCCCAGGATATCGGCCCTGAAGGCCCCCGGGATGGGTTCAATCTCCGCACCGCCGGTCGCCAGCCTGCGGCGCAGCCAGGAGAATATCTGGGACGAGACTCGCCAGAGGAAGACCAGCAGGAAGCCGACCATCATGATGGTCCAGGCGAGGCGTATGCCACTGCGCACTGTTTCGGAGAACAATTCCGAAAAGTTAAAGCCCTCCGAACCGGAAGATGTCGGGGGCATTGGCTGTTGTTCCGGCAGCGGCTCCGCTTCTATCTGCGGCAGGAGGCTCACCAGGAAGTATATCGCCCTCATAATCTGGTTGCCCACCCATTTCAGGGCATCCACTATCAGCTGCAATAAATCGGGGGTTATCACCGAGCCGACGAGCAGCCCCAGGATGAGGATGAAGCTGATGCTGACCAGCAGAAGCCCTGTCCAGTGCCCCTGGTATAGCCCGGTCAGCCAGCCTTTGCCTTCCTGCGAGTGGGCCAGGGATACGCTGAGCAGGGCAAAGGAAGAAAAAGCGAGGATAATGGGGATGGCATGGACAAACTTAATGCTCAGCATAAAGGCGATGAAGAGAATTATGAGTATGCTGCTCAGCCCGAATTGAAATTCTGTCGTCGCCATGGCGAAGCTCGACTGCGTTCGGGCCAGGCGTCGGCCTGCCCACCAGAGAAGGGCGCTGCACAGCAGGATTAGAAGCGGCGGGTCGAACGAATGGAGCAGGTTGGATAGCGCCCGGGGGAAGGACTGCAGCCAGGCGGTATCGGATAGCGCCAACTGGCTGAAGAGCTGGGTCTTGACCAGCAGCATCATGCCGATGGCCCAGGCGAGGATGTTGGCGGCGTGGCCAAAGACGCGCGGCAGCGCGAGTTGTTTTATAAACTTGTTAAAGCCGAAGGCCGCCGGGTAAAGCAGCAGCAGCCAGGGGACTGACAGGCGCTGCTCGGCCAGCGTCTGGTTTAGCAGGACAACTAATAAATAT